>JAAYVC010000037.1 GCA_012517375.1 bacterium
TATCCTTCTCCCTTCGGGAGAGGGATTTGGCCCGATGAGGCCTCTCCATCCCCCTCCCTTCAATTCCCTCCCACCAGGGGAGGGAGAAACCGTTTCCTCCCCCTCGATGGGGGAGGGTAGGGTGGGGGTGTCTGTACCCCAGGAAGCCGCTTCGCGCCTTCTTGGGGACCCCGACGACTTTCTCGCAAAGTCGTTCAGAAGTTTGCCTTCAATTCAAAAATGATAAGGGCAAACTTCACTTTACCAGCACGACTTTTGAAGGACTAGCCTTCTCTACCTGCGGCACGATAAAATAAACTCCTGGCCTCTGGCTTGATCCCCAAACCAGGACCCCGGATTGGTTCGGGGTTGAAAGCTCATCGATTTTCCTGCCCGAAGCGTCGTAGACGGATGCGGAGAAACCGTTCGGGCAGTTGGAGTAGCGCAGGGTGATCGAACTTCCTATCGGGTTGGCTATCTCGAGGTGCGTTACGTGGGGAGGGGGTGTTGCGGGTGTTACGGGTTCGGAGATGCCGACCATGTTCCAGTCCGTGACGACTGCGTAGACCTTGAATAGGCCGTCCGGTTCCATCCGAGGGTAGACCCATACGATGCGGTCATCATTGCACGCCACAGCCGGGGTCTGCGGGTTCGCATCCAGCAACGTGTCAGGGCCGAATGGCGGCGAGATCTCGAATACGCCGGTACTAGGTAAAGGCTCGTCGCCAACTATCTCGCCGCGCGAACCTGCCGCGTGAACCCACATGACATTGTCCGACTTTCTTACGTGTATGCGAGGGTATGCTGCAACGTACCGCTCACTATTGACCGCGGTCATGTAGTTGCCTGCGGGATTCGCCCATGCCGCAAAGATGGAGTCTCCTGTATTGTCTTCAACAAGGTTCTGTATTGAGTGTGGTTCTGCGCCTTTTTTTGAAAATATCCTGCCCTTAAGGGTCCAAGTATGAAAATGGTCTATCCAGAACGCCACGAAGCGGTCGTTGTCCAACCAGCGAACCTCAGGCCGAGTGGTATACTCGGTATCGGCCTCGAAGAAGAGATGGCCGCCTGGTTCCCATGGTATAGCCGATGAATCCTTTGAGTCGAATACCTGAAAGTACGGCCATGCGTTATCAGTATGTAAATATTTCAGCCAGCTGACAACGATGTCGCCGGTGTCGTTCATTGCGATGCTCGGATATCTAAAATGGGTAATCGAGTCTCCAAAGTCCGCATGAGCCAAAAAGGTTTCGCCTGAAGGCGTACCGTCTGCAAGAAATCTCCTTACCCAGATATTGCCTCCTCCATAGGTTAATGCAAAGTTCCCTTGAGTGTTACAAGATATATCCAGACATCTAGTTAAATAAGTCAGTGGAGCAAGAAAAGCCGTTTGAATGGTTAACATACTGCCGTCCTTGTCGAAAAACCCAATCCGCACGAAATCGCTGTCGGAATACTGGACAGGGGATTCCTGCAAAGCAAGTACATAGTTCCCTGAGGAGTCTACACAAAGCGATACATAGGGCATTCTGGTTGTATCTGCCAGCTTAATTATCTTTTGAGCCGGTGTTAAAGGTGAACCTTCCTTTCCAAAGAAACGGACAAAAACATCTTGTTTGGACCAATACTTATCCGCTCCTATTGTTGTACTGTCAATCCACGCCACTGCAAATCGCCCATCAGGAGCCATTGCAGCGCTTACCTTCCTCTGGTGATGTTCCGACTCAGGTTCGGCTATCTTGAACGGCTCTACAAGAATACCTGTGAAAAGAAACAAACCCAAAACAAACATACAGCCTCCTACATTGTTTTATATTAGTTCAATCAAGTTAAGTGTCAAGAGAGGAGGAAGCCTCCTCTCTTGAATAGTCCTTACCAGGTCGACCTGCTGGTGCCTGCAAACGTGCCGCCGCCGGAAACGGAAACAGTTCCGTTAACTACTGCCCAGTCTCCAGTCACAATGGGAGGCGTATAACCGTAGTCGAATTTATTGTTGTTGGGATCATCATATGTATTCCAGGTTCCCCAGACGTAAAAATCCTTATTTGTGCAGTAAGTGCACCAGGTTCCTGAACCTTCTTTTGTGCCAGACTGACCTGTCTGCTTTGTTCCGTCAAAATTGTTGTGCGTGCTGTACGTCGAATCGTCGAGAAAGAGGGTGTCTCCAGGCCTGCCGTCGTTGGTCGCAAAACAAATCGTGAACCATGTAGAGTCGCTTATGAAAGCGTCTGTTGACATGCCTGAGACGCAGACGGTATATCCTGCTGTCTGATGGGTGATGTAATAGTAATACCTGCTGTTGTAATAGATGTAACCGTTGTTCCATGGCATTGACCACTTCTCGTAGTAGGCCTGCGCCGTTGTTGCCGTTGCAAGCACTGCTACCACGGCGGCAAGGATTAGGGCTTTATTCCTGCCCATTGTTTCTCCTAAACTTTCGATTGTTTGTTAATAATCTCAGGAATCCTGTGTTCCTGTCTTGCCCTCGGCAGCATAATTATAGAAAAAAAACGCATGTCAAATCTTTTTACGCCAAAAAACATTTACTATCTTGGGTGAAGGCGTGAAGGGTCTTATATCCGTAACATCGATTTTTATGCCCGCTTAGACTCTTGACAACTCCCCTAAAAGGAGTAAGATATAATCATGGAAGCCCCTGCACAGGGTCGCATATCGACGGGCGCTTCAATAGGAGATGCTTGAGTGAGGCGCACACTCTTTCCGCGCCGCCAGCACCGCATCCCTTATCGTTTGATTATGATTGCGGCGCTCGTCACTATGGCTATTGTTATTGTTCTTGTGTTAGCGTACATAATGCCCGTGTGCAAGGGTTAGGTAAACCGAAATGTTAATTTTCATCCGAGGAGAGATCCTCCCTCAAGGATGGATTGAACCGATGGAGGCTTGAGAGATGACAAAACTTCATTTCAACTATAAAGACCTGTTCCGCGCCTTCAGGCTAGGCTTTTCAGCCAAGAAGATCTGGGTCGGATTCGTAGGTCTTCTGTTCGGCTGGCTGGGCTACTCGCTGATGGGCTACGTTGCCTACTTTGCCACAGGAACCAAGCTTGCCGCCATCTGGGAGACCTTCAGGCTCTTCCCGATGCCTAATGCGGTCGCAGGAATAGGTCCTGCGGCAGGACTCGCCTGGCTCTTCTGGCTCTTGTGGGCTGTAGGCGTTGCGTGGCTCGTGCTCGTTGCGATGATCTCGGGGATAGTCATATCGAAGCTCACGTACGAGCAGCTTCGCGGCGACGAGTTCTACGAGGTCAAGGAGGCCTGGAAGCAGGGAATCAAGAGCGCGGGCGCCCTTATCGCCACGCCCATCCTGCTCGGTCTTTTCATTGTCCTGCTTTTGTGCGCAGGTCTTCTTCTTGGACTCATAGGCCGCATTCCCTATGCGGGCGAGATAATAGTAGGCGTGCTTGCGATACCGGCATTCGCCGTATCGCTCTTCATCGTCTACCTCGCGGTCGTTTTCGTATTCACATTCTCAATAGGTCCGGCCGTAATAGGCACCACCAAGTCCGACGCGTTCGATAACCTGTTCGAGGTATTCTCGTGCGTGAACGACCAGCCGTGGCGTCTCATCTGGTATCAGCTGCTTCTGGGGATATTCGCCGTAGTCGGAATGGCGTTCCTCGCGTTCGCGAGCGTGAAGGCTCTGCAGCTGGGCCGCTGGATAGTCGGCATACTCATGAACGTCTCGGCGGCGAAGAGCTCGGCGCAGGTGCTCTTCAAGCTCGACCTCATGATAAACGGCGCAGCGGACTACGTAAGACTCGTTCTGCCCGCCTGGCTCCAGAACGTCTTGTTCTGGCTGCCGGTGCAGGTTCAGAACGCCTTCGGCTGGATAAAGGAAACGGTCAATCTGCCAAGCCTCATCCACACCGAGAACGTTGTAGGTGCAGTCGGCAACTGGTCGGTTACCGTAGGCACCATTCTTTTGGCCATAACCTACCACTGCCTGATTCTCTTCGTGCTCGGTTTCGGGTCCGCCATATGGTATTCGGGAAACACCCTCGTCTACCTCATCCTCGTGCGCAAAAAGGACGACCGCAACCTTCTTGAGATAAAGGACGAAGAGGTCGAGATACCCGAAAAGCTTGAGGCCGAGACGCCCGCTCCGGAAGCCAAGCCCAAACGCACGGCAAAAGCCAAGAAGGCTCCGGCAAAGAAACCGGCTGCAAAAAAGCCTAAAAGGGGTTAGGCTAAGCCCGGCCCCTGAACGCCCGAGCGCGCCGTAACACCCGCACTCGATATGTACTGCGTGCGCATACGGGTAACCGGGGCGGTTCAAGGGGTAGGCTTCAGACCATTCTGTTACAGCCAGGCCGTAAAACACGGTCTGGCTGGTTTCGTTAAGAACGACCTTTCGGGCGTCGAGATAGCGCTCGAGGGTGATAGATCGGGGATTGAGGGGTTCATAGAAGCGTTGAGGAGCAAGCCGCCTCCTGCATCAAGGATATCGGGGATAGTGGTCGAGGAGGCACGCGCACAGGGATTCGCGGGTTTCAAGATTATCGCAAGCGAGCGGGGCAACGCTTCGCAGGGGCTAGAGGTATCGGCAGACCTTGCAACATGCGAGGAGTGCAGGCGCGAGATTTTTGACCCGGGCGACCGCAGATACGGGTACGCCTTCACCAACTGCACGGACTGCGGTCCACGATACACGATAATCAAGGACCTTCCCTACGACAGACCCATGACTACGATGGAGGAGTTCAGGATGTGTTCGGACTGCCGCAGCGAGTACGAAAATCCTCTGGACAGGCGCTTTCATGCGCAGCCCAACGCCTGTAGCGTATGCGGTCCTGATGTGGCGCTGCTCGATTCCTCAGGCAGAGCGGTTGCATGCAGGAACCCTATTGAGGAGACCGCAGCCCTCATCGCCCGGGGTAGAATCGTCGCGGTAAAAGGGCTTGGAGGCTACCACCTGGTCTGCGACGCATCAAGCGTCGGGGCGATACGCGAGCTGCGGCTGCGCAAAAAGAGACCGCACAAGGCGCTCGCACTCATGGCAAGGGATGTGGATGCGGCGAGAACGTACGCCCGCATAAGCTGGGAGGAGGAGAGGGTCTTGAAATCATCGTCCGCGCCGATACTGCTCCTTGAGTGGAACGAACAGATGCCGCAGGAGCTCAAGGACGCCATAGCGCCCATGAGTCCGGGCGTCGGAATAATGCTCGCCTACACGCCCCTGCATCACCTCTTGTTCACGCAGACCTTGGTCGACCCGTTGAGTACGGCTAAAGGTGTAGTCGTCGCGACGAGCGCCAACCGCGGGGACGAGCCCCTGATAGCGGATGAACGCGAGCTCTTCGAACGTCTCACAGGCGTCTTCGACGCGGCACTCGTGCACAACAGAAGGATAAAGAACCGCATAGACGATTCCGTCGGTTTCTTTCTGCCTCTCAACCGGGGCTTGAAGGCAGAGAGCCAGGCTGAGTCAGGAATAGTGTCCCCAAGTGAATCTCTAGGATTCGCTTGGGGTGATGGTTTCTATCTCGTGCGCAGGGCGCGAGGGTTTGCTCCGCAACCGTTCCGGACCCCGTTCGAGTTTCCCCCGATGCTCTCCGTGGGCGCCGAGATGAAGGGGTCTTTCGCACTGTCTGAGGGTTCAAGGCTCTGGCTCTCTCCCCATGTAGGCGAGCTGACGAACCGCAGAACGATAGAGTTTTTCGAGGAGACGCTCGAGACCTACATGAGATGGTTCAGGGTTAAGCCCGGCGTCGTCGTGGCCGACATGCACCCCGACTACCTCTCCACGCGCTGGGCCGAGCGCTTCTCGCAGGAGAAGGGGATCCCCCTTGTGGGAGTCCAGCACCACCACGCGCACATAGCGTCCGTTATCTTCGAGCACACGCTCACAGAGCCCGTCATCGGTCTCGCGCTCGACGGAACCGGGTACGGAGCGCAACCCACAGAAAAGCAAGGCTTTTCTATGGGAACCCAAGCTAAAGAGATTGACCGCGGAGCAGATGCTGACAATCAAAGAAACGCCGTGATTTCGTCTGAAGAACCGAGTGGGGTAGGCAGTATTTGGGGCTGCGAGCTCCTCTACGTCCCAGACGAAGGCGCACGATATGAGAGGCTCGGTCATCTTTTGCCCCTGGCGCTCGCGGGCGGAGAGCTTGCCATCAGGAGACCGCGAAGGATGGCCGCAGGCGTGGTGGCAGACCTGTTCGGCTCCGACAAGGCAGTCGAACTCTTCGGCAGGGAGGCCGAGATAGTGTCCGCTCAGCTCGCAGGCGGGCGGACGGCGCGGGTAGCGCGGGTAGCGCGAGGAGGGCGAGGAGGGCTGGAAGTAGTGAGGGCATCGAGCGCTGGCAGGCTCTTCGATACGGTTGCCGGCATCCTCGGCCTGGTGGATGAGATAACGTACGAGGCACAGGCGGCCGTTGCGCTCGAATGGCTGGCGGTTTCCGCATTCGAGGATGGCCTGGGGGGCTATCCATTCGATATAACCCCGGAGCGGTTGATTGACCCGAAGCCGTGCCTTTCCGAGATACTCGCGGATTTAGAGAAGGGAAGGGACAAGAGCGTGATTGCGGCCCGGTTCCACAAGGGTTTTGCCGACGCGCTCGTCTTGTGGGCGCTTAAGGCCGCAGAGGAGAAGGGCGCAAGCACCATCGCGGCATCAGGCGGCGTGCTGGCGAACCGCTTGCTGCAGCGGTTTCTGGGCGCAGGCGCACAGGAGCGCGGACTGCGTTTCTACACCACTAAGCTGGTGCCGTCTACGGACGGAGGAATCGCTGTCGGACAACTTCAAGTAGCAGCGAAACTTGCCCAACTGGGACTGATTAAGAAATAATATACTTGACAACGCTCCGAGAAAGAGTATATTTCATCTATCCCCAATCGTCCCGTTCATCGGGAGTGCCAGGGTCAAGCTTTTAAAAATGGTGATTTATGACTGATATGCGTGTGGATAACTTTGTGGATAAGTTTTTTATTTCGATGTCCGTGGAGGAGAACAAGTGACTGAAGCGACGCTTTGGAACAACGTACTGGAAAGGCTCAGGGCGCGAATACCCGAAGAGGGGTTCAACACCTGGTTCAAACCGACGCGCTTCGTCGAGAAGCGTGAGAACACGATACTTGTCGAGGTGCCGAATCCGTTCTTCGTGGAGTGGATTGAAGAGTACTACGGCAAAGCGCTGGCAGAGGCCCTGGCTGATCTCGACTCGGGCGGCTTAAGGGTCGCTTTTCAGGCGCGCAAGGTAGACCCAGGTGCGGCAAGGCCGAAGTTCGTTCGCAGACGCATCGTTTACGCCCAGGACGGTTCAAGGCTGCAGGAGCGCTACACGTTCACGAACTTCGTGGTCGGCGAACACAACCGTTTTGCCCACGCCGCTGCCCTGGCAGTTGCCGAGGCGCCATCCGATGTCTACAATCCTTTGTTCATCTACGGGGGGGTCGGGCTTGGCAAGACCCACCTGGTGCAGGCGATAGGCAATTATCTCGTCAGGACAAGGCCGAAGCTGTCAGTGGCCTACATACCTGCCGAAACGCTGTTCATAGAACTCATTGACGCCGTTGAGAAGAACACCAGGATGGAGTTCAAGAACCGCTACCGCTCGAAGGACATACTTCTCATAGACGACATTCATTTCCTGAGAGGGAAGGAGTCTCTCCAGGAGGAGATTTTCCACCTGTTCAATCACCTGTACGAGGGCGGAAAGCAGGTGGTGCTGACATCGGACCGGCCGCCGCGCGAGATACCGACTCTAGAGGAACGACTCGCTTCACGCTTTGCCGGAGGTCTTGTAGTCGATATCCAGCCTCCCGACATAGAGACGAGGATAGCGATCCTTCGCTCCAAGGCTGACACCGAGGGCCAGGTTCTTCCCCAGGACGTCGCATACTTCATAGCCTCACGCGTTCGCTCCAATATCCGCGAACTCGAGGGCACGCTCATAAGGCTTCTTGCGCTCTCCTCGCTGACAGGACGTTCCCTTACGACGAATCTTGCCGAGGAGGTCCTTCACGAGCTTTTGAGGAACAGGCCTAAGACCACGCCTGCAAGAATAGCCAAGCACGTTGCAAGAACCTTTAATATCTCTACCGAAGAGATGCTCTCGCGCAGCCGCACCGCTAATCTTGCGCTTGCAAGACAGTCCGCGATGTTCCTCATGCGCAAGATACTGGGACTTCCGCTTAAGGAGATAGGCCGCTTCTTCGGCGGCAAGGATCACACCACTGTCATTCACGCCATTGAAAAGGTTCGGCGGCTTACCGAGGAGGACGCCGAGTTCAAAGACCAGCTCTTCGGAATCGAACAGAGAATAAACCGGAGCTGAACCGCGATGTGGAAATACCTGTTAAAAACATGTGTCGATTATTGTGGGCAGCCCAGGCAAGAAGGATATTTTCAACATCTATCCCCCGAATTCTACAAACTTTTCAACAATTCTCTAGGAAAGTAAGTTGCACATGAAAGTTATTTATAATAAAATCCACTATTTCAACATTGACAACAACAACAACAAGAGTAAGATTCAATTTATGAATGTTGCTGAATTAGAGGAGGAATGATGTGGTTTAAACTTGAAAGAAATCTTCTTGAAGAGTTAATCGAAAGGGTAGTACCCGTCATTCCGTCGCGTACACCCTATCCTATCATTCAAAACATCCTTTGCTCCACCGAGCACGGAAAACTCAGTTTTCTGGCGACCGATCTTGATATCTACGTCAAGACATGGACTGTTCTGAAAGCCAAAGAAGAGTCAAAGATACTTCTTCCCGGAAGAAAACTCCTGGGCATCGTCAAAGAAAGCAACGCCGACGAGATGGAGTTCACAAGGGAGGAAAACAAGATAATAGTCAAGGCCGGCAGAAGCGTATTCAAGATGCCTATCCTCGACGCCGAGGAGTTTCCAAGAATGTTTGAGCTGCCTCAGGAAACAAGATTCAGCGTTGACGGCAAGGATTTGAGGCGAATATTCGAAGCGGTCGAGTTTGCGGTCTCCAAAGGCGAGGACAGACCTGCAATGACAGGCATTTACTGGGAGCTTAAGAACGAACGAAACAGGATGGTCGCCACCGACGGCCATCGCATGGCAGTGAGCGAGGATAAGAACAGCGTACCGAAGATAGAGGAGCGCTCGCAGATTCTTCCCACTAAGATATTCAACTTCTTCCCCAAGGAGATTGACGGTCCTATAGATGTTTCAATGGACAACACGAAGATAGGTCTCTCCTTCAACTCAACAGAGGTCGTCTCAAGACTCATCGAGGGACCGTATCCGGACTATGAAAAGGTCATACCCAAGGAGATAAAAAACGTTCTCACTGTCAGCCGGGAAGAGTTTACGTCCGCTCTCCGCAGGATGATGATCTTCACTAACCAGGTTACGCGGCAGATAAAGCTCGTTTTAGGAAAGAAGACTCTTGAGATATCGTCCTTCTCTCCAGAGGGAGAGGAGGCGCACGAGGAGTTGACCGCCAGCTACAAGGGCGAAAGCTTCGAGGTCGCCTACAATGGCTCCTATCTTCTCGATATAATGCGCCATATCGAGACGGAAGACGTTGTATTCGACATAACGGGCGCGCTTTCTGCAGCGCTCATTCACGGTTCGGGCACAAAAGATGAGCAGGTCCGCTTCTATCTCTTGATGCCCATACTTCTCGATTAAAAGAAAAGCCTGAGCGGGATGCGGGCAGGGCGCAGTAAAGCATTGAGATTGTAGCACGAATAAGAAAAAACTTGACACGATACTAATTTATTCTACAATTGAGTTTTGAATAGCCGAAGTGGTGGAATTGGCATACGCGGCGGACTCAAAATCCGTTGGAGCTTGCTCCGTGAGGGTTCGACTCCCTCCTTCGGCATAAAAAAATCCCACGTAAAAACACTATGTGTTTTTACGTGGGGACCCTTGAAATAAATATTCCGGAGGATTATAAATGCCTATTCTTAGAGATGAAGACAAGAAATACATCACTGAACAATTCAACGCGAAGTTAACGAGTCAAGTAAAGATACTGCTTTTTTCACAGAATCTTGAATGCGAGTACTGCAAGCCTACGGAAGAGATAATGACCGAGCTCGCATCACTCTCGGAAAAGCTCACGCTCGATATACGCAATCTCGCAATAGAAAGCGAGGATGCGAAGAGCTACGGCGTCGACAAGGTGCCTGCCGTAATCCTTCTCGGCGAAGGCGACAAGGATTACGGTATCAGGTTTTTCGGCGTACCCTCGGGCTACGAGTTTTCCACCCTTCTCGCGGACATAATAGACGTATCGAACGGAAAATCCGATCTCGATGCCGAGAGCGTATCAAAGATACAATCGGTTGCCTCGCCTGTGGACATTAAGGTCTTCGTGACTCCGACCTGTCCCTACTGCCCTGCCGCAGTCCGCGCCGCGCACAAGATTGCAATGGCAAATCCCGGGTACGTCCGCGCGGAGATGATAGAATCCGTCGAGTTCCCTCATCTTGCAAACCGCTATGCGGTGTACGGCGTTCCGAAAACGATAATTAACGAGAAGACCCAGTTCGAGGGCGCATTGCCTGACCAGGCCGTTGTCGAGCATGTGCTGAGCGCTCTTAAAGTATCGGGCGCATAAGCGAGGCATTATGGAGTTTTCGTTCTCGGTCGAGGCACCCAAGTCAACTGACGTCAAGGATTCATACGACGTCGTCATAATAGGCGGAGGACCTACAGGACTCACGGCAGCCATCTACTCCGCTCGCGCCAGCCTCTCCACCCTCGTCGTGGAGAAGGGAGTGACAGGCGGTCTTGTAACCGCGACTGAATTGATTGAGAACTACCCCGGATTTCCTGAAGGCGTTCAAGGCTCCGAACTCGGACGCTCGATGGAAGCTCAGGCTAAACGATTCGGCGCCGAGGTCTTCCACGGAGAACCGGGGATTGTAGATCTCACCTCAAGCCCTAAACTCCTTAAAATAGGCGGAAAGGACGTCAAGGCGAGAGCGGTTATAGTCGCAACAGGCACCACCCATAAGAAGATAGGGGTCCCGGGAGAACGTGAGCTCGCAGGGCGCGGTGTTTCCTACTGCGCCACATGCGACGGACCATTCTTCAAGGATAAGGAAATAGTTGTCGTAGGCGCCGGAAACTCAGGCGTGCAGGAATCGGTCTTTCTCGCCAAGTACGCATCAAAAATCACCATAGTCGAATTCCTGCCTACAATACAGGCCGAGCGCATACTCGTAGACCGTTTTCTTGCCACAGGCATCGGCTCGTTCATCACCAATCACGAGGTCGTAGCAATAGAAGGTTCGGAAAGCGTGACGGGCGTCCGCATTCGTTCGCGGGAGTCCGGGGAGGAGGAGAAGATTCCCTGCTCGGGCGTATTCATCTGGGTAGGTCTTCTTCCAGAGACCGGATCCTTCAAAGAGACGCTCGAGCTCGATAAATTGGGCTTCATAAAGACCGATGAACATCTCAGAACGAGCATCGAAGGCGTTTGGGCCGCAGGCGACGTTGTTTCAGGAGCCACGCGCCAGATTGCCGCGGCAGTCGGTTCGGGTGCAACGGCAGCGATTGAGGTCGAACACTACCTCGCTTCGCGTTAACATCTTAATAATTGAGAGGATAAACATGAGATTTATCAACATTTTACTGGCTTCCCTTCTCGGGGCGGTCATACTCGCAGGATGCGGGGTAAACGGAAAGCCTAAGTCCGCTCAAAACACGGGCGATGTCACGGATGCCGCGTCCGGCTCGCAGTCCGGGGATGCGGAGAAGGAAAGAAAACTTGCTCCGGATTTCACGCTCGCAGATATGAACGGTAAAGCCCACACCCTGTCCAAGTACCAGGGCAAGGTCGTCCTTATCGATTTC
The DNA here is from genome assembly GCA_012517375.1 of bacterium. Classification (NCBI taxonomy): domain Bacteria; species bacterium. The sequence goes on from JAAYVC010000037.1 coordinate 11,796, forward strand.
TGGGCGTCCTGGTGCCCGCCGTGCAGGGCTGAGATTCCCCACCTCGTAAAGATTTACGAAAAGTATAAGAGCGACGGACTCGTAATCCTAGGGGTAGGGCTTGATAAAAAGGAAAATCTCGCTACAATCTCAAAGGAACTCGGAATAACCTACACCGTTCTCGTTGACGACCGGAGCGTAACGGGCAGGCTCTACGACGTAAAGGGGATTCCGAGAACGCTCATGCTCGACAGGAAGGGAAGAATAGCAGCCGACCACACCGGCTTCGCCGAAGGGATGGAATCGGAGCTGGAAGGCGAAGTCAAAAAGCTGCTTAGCGAGAAATAGGCGAACGTAAGCCGCTCCTGAATCACGCATCAGTGAGAGGATACCTGGGCAGGCGTGAAGATAATTGATTCGGGGGTAGTTCTGTAACGCCCCCGACTGGAAAACATAAAAAGGATTGCCTCACGTTATGGTTAATGGGACTCCTCATTATTATTTGAGGCAACCCGTTGAATACAGGTTGCGTCTTAATGACTTGAAACCGGAGAGACACTTACCACCGGTTATCAAGACAAGAACAAAGACTCGGAAGCAAACAACTTTCGGGAATATGTAATTTAAGGAGGTTTTTAAGAACATGAAGGAACTATCTCCAAAGTGGGTAGGAGTAATGGTCGGTTCAGCCGCTGTTGCGGCGTTCGGAATAGGACTGCTTCTTGCCGGCGTCCTGGGAATATTCCCCCGCGCCCAGGCACAGGAGCAGCCTCCCCAGAATTTATCAGGCATAGCGGCCGGCGACAGCCCGTTCGTGAAGATAGCGGACGAGGTTATCCCGGCTGTCGTCAACATTGGTACAACCCGCAAGGTCAAGGTCAGCGGCGTTTTCCCCTTCGATGATCCCATCTTTAGGCGCTTCTTCGGCGACGAGATGCCGGATGCTCCCCGCGAACAGACTCGGCAGAGTCTTGGTTCGGGCGTCATCTTCAGGCAGGACGGCTACATTATAACCAACAACCACGTTGTCGAGGGCGCGGACGATATAACGGTCACCATGCACGACGGCAGGACATTCGCGGGCAAGCAGGTCAAGCTCATAGGCCGGGACCCGCAGACCGATATAGCGGTAATAAAGATTCAGGTCTCAGAAGAGCTGCCCGTTGCAAGGCTCGGCAACTCAGACTCCATCCGCGTCGGAGACTGGGCAGTCGCTATCGGAAATCCTTACGGACTGGAGGGTACGCTCACAGTAGGAGTCATCTCCGCCAAGGGACGCACGAACCTTCCCCTGCCCTCCCAGCAGCGCTACCAGAATTTCATCCAGACCGACGCTGCAATCAATCCAGGCAACTCAGGCGGACCCTTGTGCAGCATAAAGGGCGATGTGATAGGTATAAACTCAGCAATTACGTCGCCTTACGGAGGAAACGTGGGCGTCGGCTTCGCAGTGCCCGTCAACATGGCCAAAAGCGTAGCCACCCAGCTTATAGATAAGGGAAAGGTAGAGCGCGGTTATCTCGGGATTCTTCCCCAGGAGATCACGTCCGACATGCGCAAGGGGCTCGGTCTCAAGGAAAAGGGCGGCGTGCTCGTCGGCAACGTTGTGCAAGGGACGCCTGCCGAGAAATCCGGGATACGCGACGGCGACGTGATTCTCGCCCTCAACGGAAAAGAAGTCGCAACGGTCGAGGAGTTCCGCGAGCGTGTCGCTGCGATGTCTCCAGGGACGACGGTCGATTTCAAGGTCTGGCGCAACGGTTCGACCATGAGCGTTAAAGCCAAGCTCATATCCTATCCCGAAGAGGAACTCAGCCAGAAGAGCACGCAAGACAACATCGAAGACGCTCCGTTCGGCATAATGGTGCGTTCGCTCTCCTCCTCCGATATGGAGAATCTTGAAATCTCCTCGGGCGCGCTCGTCGTTGACGTCCGAAGCGGATCGGCCGCCGAGAGAGCCGGAATAAAGCCGGGCGACGTCATTCTCAAGATAGACAACCGCCAGGTAACGGACGCCTCCTCGTTCGCCAAGGCGGCAGAAGAGTTAAAGAAATCGGGCAAGGAAGTGATGCTTGTCCAGGTATACCGCAGCGGACAGCGCTTCTTCATCACCATGCGCCAGGAGTAAGGAGTTATGTAAATGATGAAACGGAGGGGTTGAAACAATGCTCAGATGGGCGTCTGACCGCTCGTTATCAAGGTACTTCAAGCAGATAATGCGGTATCCGCTCTTAACGCGCGAGGAGGAAGAGGAATACGCGATTCGCGCGAAGCTCGGAGACCTGATAGTCGAGGTAGAAGCTAAGCCCGCAAAAACGAGAGCGGTCCTCGTGCGTGCGATAAAAAAGGCAGGCGCCGGAGGCGTTTTAAGACTCGCCGTGCAAAGAAGCGGAAAGAGGATGGAAGTAACCCTTTCTCTTCCCGCCTTGATTCCTACATATATGGCGAATACCGACAAGGCAATCCCGATTCTCGGAATGAAGCTGCTTGAACTCACAGAGCTGAACCAGGCTCAAAAAAGCTTTTTTGCAGATATCAAAGCCGGACTCGTCATAACCGAGATAGCCCCGGATTCCCCGGCGTCAAGCGCCGGTCTCATAGACTACAATATGGAGGCCCGGGATAAGCTGATAGTGCACAATCTGCGCTGGGTCGTTACAATCGCAAAGCAGTATCAAAACAGGGGCCTGGCTCTTTCGGAACTCATAAACGAAGGAAATCTCGGCCTTATACAGGCGGTCTCGAAGTTCGACGAGGCCCGCAAGACCCGTTTGACTACTTATTCAAACTGGTGGATACGCTACTACATAGTCACCGCACTCGCATCCAGGCACCTCATAAAGCTGCCCATTAAGATGCGGAATCTTGCCAAGAAGATACGCGACAGGTACGGCGTACTCGCTCAGCGGTTCGGAAGAACGCCGTCCATTGAAGAGCTCGCCCGCGAGCTCGAGGTCTCGCCCGAGGAGGTGTCATGCGCGTTCGACTGCGGTGTCGCGGAGCTATCCATTGACGCCCTGCCCTTTGACGACTCGAAGGTTACATTCGAGGAGGTTCTAAAGGATACAACATCTCCCCTGCCCACAGAGCTTTCCGGCAAGGAGCAGATAGAGCGAGACGTTCGCTCGTCGCTTTACGAATCCCTTGCGGACAGGGAGCTGTATGTCGTTACCAGGCATTTCGGAATCCCTCTGCCCCAGGGCCGCTTCAACATGAAGAGGATCTCCGAAATATTCGGCCGCCCGAAAGACCAGATTCAGCAAATACTCTGCGCTGCATCGAGAAAGCTTCTTTCAAGACTGCGCCGCAGCCTGGGCGATGAGGGACTCAGGCAGTACGCCAAGCTCTCGACAGCGCAGTCCGGGATGCTTCCGGAACTCCTGAAGAAGACGGATGATGCTTCGAGAAAAGCGGTTTTGAAGATAATGAGCAAGGTCGTGAGAAACATGCCCGCCATTCTTTCCGATCAGTTCGAGGGTTTCGAACTGATTGAGTCGGAGGTGATGGCTTTGTTCTGGAGTTTCGGACCGACGCAGCCCGAGCTGAATCTTCGTGAAATCGGCGACCTTCTGGGCATCTCCCGCGAAGCCGCACGCCAGATTAAGGAGCGTTCAATTAAAAAACTAAAGAAGTATCTTAGGCCGCAGGCGTTCGACAGTTTCTTTCGGGAGGCGATATGAGAACAGCGTTTCTTTCGGGCTGCTTATGCAAACGTCTGGGCGACCCGAGACGGGTCGCTGCCGCGATTATTGACATGGGACTCTGTAAATCTATAATCAATCCTTGAATTCTGAAGGACTCTTCGGGTCCTCGTTTGAAATTTAATTCATAAAATCGGAAGGAGTCAGACAGCATATGAAGAAGTTCTTCAATTGGTTAGATAAAACCTTCGTGAAGCCTGTCGAGGAATCAAAGATGTCCCTCGGCGCCTTCATTCTTATCGCCGCAGGCTACATACTCGCGCGCAATCTCTTTGAAGGCGCATTCGAATCCCTTCACCTCATAGGACTCTCCTCTATCACGCTCTTCGGGATCGAGGAGATGTTCCTGCATCTCATGTTCTCCTGGCTTTATTTCTTCATGATAGTAGCCATTCTCCTGAAATTTACGACCGGACACGATATGAAGAAGATAACGCGCGTACTCCTGGCCTACTCCTTCATAGTGCTTATACCGCCGTTTATCGATTTCCTCTTTATGCCCGGCGGTTTCAGGCTTGCCTACCCGACCGATATAAGCATAGTCGGAAAGGTGATATGGTCTATGTTGAGGCCCTGGATACTCTTTAACCCGCGCATGGTCTATGAATACTCGGCAAAGATCCCTTACGGAGGCTCCCCCGGTATGATAATAGAGGTCTTCGTCGCGTTGATTCTGATAATCGTTTACTCGTGGATCCGCACGCCTTCGCTGAAGCGCAGGATTATAGCCGTTCTGCTCACTCCTGCAATTCTTGCGGCGACCATAATCATAGCCGGCGGAGCGCAGGTGCTCGTATCCAATATCCCCGGAGACCCCCTTACCGGAAAATCGGTATACTTCACGGGCGGCCTCATAACATCCGCAACGCGCAAATACGCCCTCATCGTCTTAATCCCCTTCCTTATCGTTCTCTTCATCGGTCTTCTGCTCTACAACAAGCAAAAGACATTAAAGCTTGTAAAATCGATAGACCCTTTCAGCGCAATCCTTGCCGCCGTCGCCGCAGGCGCGGGCTTCCTTTTTGCATGGCTCGGTCTCAAGGACATACTTACCGGCGTTCCGAGAAGCCCTTTCGACTACGTTGCCCTTTTCGGTCTCTTAGTTATGGGCGCTGCGTCAGCCGTTACAAGGCTTTATCTTTCGCAAAGCTGGTCTGAGAAGAACTCCGAGGAGGATAAGAAAACCTTCCGGCGCGGGGCGTGGGGCATGTTCATACTCACGCTGGCGCTCGGATGGAGTCTGGGGTACGCAAACCTGTTCATACTGCTCGTCTCGCTCGTATTCGGGCTGGTGCTGGCCGTACCTCCGCTGCGTCTCGAACGCTGGAGCGTGCCGTCATCCCTTGGCAACGGACTGGCCGTTTTCATGCTGGTCTATTGCGGATACTCGCTTTTCGCGACCGAGCGAACCTTCAGTATTTTCCCATGGCAGCTCTCAATAGTCGTATTTGCTACACTGTGGCTTTCTTTCCTGGTCCGCGAACTCATAATAAGACATAAACCAAAGCGTATCCAGACGGGGGAAGCAGCCCAATGAACGAAACGAATACAAAAATCCCGCCGCTCATTCTGATAATCGGTTCAGCGGCCGCGCTTGCCATGGCGGTTCTTCCGCCGCTCGTTCTCGGGGCCGCATTCTTATGGTTTATTACGCCTTTTCTCGGTCTCCTTCTTCTTGCCGGAGTGTTCGCGCGGCGTTCATGGCTCGCTTGCATCTCGGCAACATTGGAGCTTGCCGCTCTGGTTGCCGTACTTGCCAGGTTTCCGCTTTCTTTGTCCGCGGAGCAAACAAGGAACCTTTATTCCACGGGCCAGGTAGTAAAAGCCGACGTATACTACCTCCGCGCCGACTACGTAAACGCCCTTGCCGCTTACAGGCAAAGCATTTCATCGGGGTTAGAAGACCCCTGGCTTTACTACCAGATGGGAAAGTGCTACAACTACCTTGGTCAGAGCCAGCCAGCGTTTGAGACGTTCGTCTATGTAGACAAATATCCGCAAAAGGTGCCTCAGGAGTTGCTCAGGCTGGATTTTGCCCTGGCATGCATCAAGTCGAATTTCGAGGAGGAGGGAGCCAATGCATTCAAGGATGCGATAAAGTCGAACTATAATCCAGGGTACTGCTACTATCAATTGGGCGTTTACTATACATTCAAGAGGGACCCCGATAAGGCTGAGGAGATGTTTTCAAACGCGCACTTTCTAGGCTACCAGCGCTCGGAATGCTCATCCCTTCTCGGCGGGATAGCCGAAGGCCGCAAGGACTACGCAAAAGCGGAGAAGCTCTACAGGAGAGGCTTAAGGGAAAGCTTCGAGAACCTCACGCTATACGCAAAACTCGGCAGCCTTCTTCACCGCACGGGAAGGAATGACGAAGCGGTGTCAATCCTGCTCGACGGGTTCAATCTCTCCGCTTTGGTTCGGTACAATCCGCGCGCCGCCGCGATGATACTCAACAACCTGGGATTCGTTTACGCTGACCAGCGCAAGACAGGTCAGGCTATCATGGCGTTCAAGCAGTCGATACACACGGACGCAGGCTTCATGGAGTCCTACTACAATTTAGCCTACGTCTTAATGCAGGAAAAAAGGAACACCGAGGCGCTCGAGATTCTCAGGATGGCGCTTGATAAAGACCCGAACGATGCAACCGCCAGGGAGATGATAGCGCAGATCCTCGGATCAGGTAAGCCCCAGGATCAAGGAACAAGATAAAAGCCGAACTCCCGTATAAGTTCACGCATCAGCCGGCATCTTCAATGCTCCGGTAGGCTTAATTCAAAGACAACACATATTCAATGAATAGTCGGGACATATAGCTCTAGATTGCCCACTCATCCAGGGAAAAACCTGGATTTACACACTCACACTTTGTCATGTTTCATCTTGGGAAAGAATACTTGCTTTCGATCGTCAACCACCGCCGCAACCACCGGGCTCTTCAGGATATCGTCCCAGATGAAGCCGAGCCCGTGCCTGGCGAACCGCTCCCTTATGAGTCTCGCAAAACCCTTGAAGTAGATGTCTCTAGGCCTGTTAAGGTAAGCGATAATCGCATTGAGAAGGTATCTCATTTGAGCGGCGGAGATATGCGGATGGTTCCATACGAGGTGCTTTGCGCTGTAGTGACGGTAGTTTGTGTCCGTTATCCCGTAACGCATCCGGATGTCGTCCCATAAGGGCGTTTTTGGGAAGGGGGTCAGCACGTTAACCTGATGGGCGTCGAAACCCGCCTTCTTCACAAGCGCCGCGTCCTCCAGCGTCTGCTCTGCGGTCATGCCCTCGTAGCCTATCATATAGTAGACCATGCGGTACATATCGCCCTTCTCCCTCGTCTTTCGGGAAAACTCCATAATCTCCTCAACCTTCTGCTTCTTGTCTATGCTGTCCAGGGCGCCCTGCTTCATCGTCTCAAGACCAATAACAGGAAAACGCAGCCCCCGCTCGTACCAGGTTTCAAGATTTCTCAAGTAAATGCCTGCCCGCGATTGCGACCACCAGCGCAGGCCGTAGCGGGCAAAAAGTTCAGAAAGCTTGTCCGCGTAGGCAGGGAACGTTCCGAAGAGCTCGTCCATAACGAACACGTCCTTTATTCCAACCTTGCGATAGTGCTTCACGACCCGCTCGACGCTCTCGAAGTTGACTGTAAACCGTCTGTCCTCATATGCAGGCGTCTGGCAGAACGTGCACCTGAAGGGGCAGCCGCGCTCGGTGTACAAAAGACCCATCATCAGATAAGGAATTGAGCCCGGCTTGAACCTGAAAGGCATCATCAAGGAGGGATGTTCTACCTCCTCGTCCCGTACCCTGTATCCGAACGCCTGCGCCACCTGATCCTCTGCAGCGCCCGAAAAGACCCTGTCGCAAAATTCGGCAACGTGTCCGTCAAGCGCGCCGTGTCCGCCAGCCCATATCTCGCGAACCCCGTGCCTGCGAGCCTCATCCGCCATGCGCTCCACCTCGGCTATCTCGTTCTGAAAAAAGGAGAAGCCTACAACGTCCCAGCCCTCCTTGAGTCTCTCGACATATTCAGGCCACATAGGATACTCGAGTATCTCTATCTCAGGCACGTTCTGCTTCAGGAAGCGCAGCCCGAAGCCTATGCGTCTTGGATTAGAGATTCGTGGAACCCCGTAAACGTTCTCGCCTATGTAATCGAGATAATCGTCTGCGAAACGCCTGTAGGCGTTGCATAAAAGCACCTTTGGTGCAGTCTTCAATGCTCCTCTCACGGTATCAGTCTAAAAATCCTGTATGCTAATCTTCTTCCTGCTCTTTATACATTCTACACCGTGTGCTTGCGCTGTCAAGACCTTGTTTGAGGTTATTCCTCAAGACTTACGCTGAGGATTGTCCGGGATTTGATCTTATATCATCTTCTTTGCACGTTAGATTGGTAAAAAACCTCGCCACCGTCTCTCGCACTCTCGTGTTTTAAGAACCGAGCCTCTTAAAGAAGATCTGCTTGCGGTCGTCGTACAGGCTGGCTGCAAGAGGTCCCTTGATGAGGTCGCGCCACACGAACTCGAAGCCTTTTTCGCGCAATCTCTCCCGAACGATCCGGGAGAAGGGTCGTATGTATGCATCGAATGGATTGTTGAGATAATTGATGAGCGAAGCGCGCAGATAAAGCATCTGGGAGGGCGTTATCTCGGGATGGTTCCATACGAGGTGGCCGGTATCGAAATCCCTGTAATTATCCTTGATTATCCCGTACTTTGAATCAAGCTCCTTCCAGAGAGGGGTCCCGGGAAAGGGAGTGAGTACGCTTACCCCGTGCGCATCGAAGCCCATGCGCTTGAGCTGTACTGCGTCCTGGATGGTCTCATCCCGGCTCATGTTCTCGTAGCCTATCATCCAGTCCACTATCCTGTAGATGCCGGGTTTTTCCTTCGTTCTTTCAGCATATTCCTCAATCTCCGCGGTCTTCTGGCGCTTCTTGATGATATCCAGAGACTTTTGAACGGTAGACTCGAGGCCTATCATGGGAAAGCGCAACCCCTTCTCGTACCACTCGTCGAGATGGTCAAGGATAAGGGATATGCGCGACTGGGCCCACCATCGAAACTTGTATCTCGCGAACATCCCGGTGAGTTTTTCGGAAAGCCGGGGATTGTACCCGAAGAGTTCGTCCGCGATGAAAAGATCGGTAAGTCCCTTGCTCCGGTAGTGCTTAATGACGCGCTCGATGCTTTCTATATTTATGGGCAGGGGTCTGGTGTCAAGAGCGGGCGTCTGGCAAAAGCTGCATTCGAAAGGACACCCGTGCTGCGTGTACAGGAGGCCAAGCGTCAACAGAGGTATGTTGCCGGGTTTTATCGTACCCGGCCAGCACATTACCGGATGCTCTATCGAGTCGTCCGGGATGCGGTATCCGAAAACCCTGGCTACGGCGTCCTCTGAGGCTCCAGTAAAAACCCTGTCCACTATCCGGGGGATTGCAGGATTCAGCGCTCCGTACCCTCCCGCCCACAGCTCGCGGATTCCATGACTGCGCGCCTCTTCAGCCATCCTCGCTATCTCCGCTATCTCGTTCTCGAAAAAAGTGAAGCCCACCACGTCCCAACCCTCCCTGAGTCTCTCGACATATTCAGGCCACATCGGATACTCGAGTATCTCGACCTCGGGAACGTTCTGCTTTAAGAACCTCAGGCTCATCGAGACCCGGCGGGGCGAGGCAACCCGGGGAAGGCCGAAGACCTGGCCTCCGATTACATCCCAGTAGTCGTTGCGGAATCGCCTGTAGGCCGTACACAAAAGAACCCGGGGGTTAGCGCTCAAAGCGCCTTTCACGGCACCGACCTGCTCAACGATGCACCCTTCTCAGGCTGACAGAAAAAAGAAATCGAGTTGAATTCCATCCCTTGCTTACGTCTCATAACGACCCGATGCTTACTTGCCTTGCTCCATGAGATTTCTCACCATGGATTCAAAAGGTGTTCGAATTATATCTCGCCATACGAACCTTAGACCTTCCGCTGTAAACCTCTCCTTTACGAGCCTTGCAAAACCCCTTGCGTATATGTCGAAGGGATTGTTGAGATAGGATATTGCGAGCCTTAAGAGATAATGCATCTCGGCTGGACTTATATGAGGGTGGTTCCAGACCAGATGCTTCGCGTCGTAGTGCCTGTAGAACTTATCTCTTATCCCGTACCTGGATTCGGTCTCGCTCCACAACGGCGTTTGGGGGAACGGCGTTATCACGTTTACCTGAAAAGCGTCGAACCCGACTGACTTGAGCGCGCGGACGTCGTCCCAAAGCGTCCGGGCGTCCTGGCTCTCGTAGCCTATCATGTAGTAGACCATGCGGTACATGGCTTTCTTTTCACTCGTCCTCCGCTCGAACTCGACTATCTCCTCTATCCTCTGTTTCTTGTCGATTGAATCGAGAGAGGACTGCGACATGGCCTCGACCCCTATCAGAGGGAATCTGAGCCCGCGCTCGTGCCAGGTATCAAGATGCCTCATGAAGAGCGCCGCGCGCGACTGCGCCCACCAGCGGAGCTTGTATCGGGCCAACAGAAGGGTCAGCCTGTCCGCGAACCCGGGGCTTATCCCGAAGAGCTCGTCGAGCACCAGGACGTCGGTCACACCGGTCCTTGAGTACTCGCGTAACACCCTCTCGATGCTGTCTATGTTGACGTTAAACCGGACCTTGTCGTAGGAGGGCGTCTGGCAGAAAGTGCATTTGTACGGGCAGCCGCGCTCGGTATAGAGAATTCCCATCCTTAGATAAGGGATATTGCCCGGTATGAAATCCATAGGCCATATTATCGACGGATGCAGGACGTCCGTTACCCTTTTACCGAAGACCTGTGCGACAGCGTCCTCCGACGCACCGGTGAAGACCCTGTCCACCTCTCGCGGTACCGCCTCGTCCAGCGCTCCGTACCCTCCGGCCCATATCTCCTTCACTCCATGCCTGCGGGCCTCGCGAACCATCTCGAAGACCTCCGCAATCTCGTTCTGGAAGAACGAGAAGCCGACTACGTCCCAACCCTCCTTAAGCTTTTTAACGTAGTCCCGCCATAAGGGGTACTCGAGTATCTCAAGTTCGGGCACGTTGCGCTTAAGGAACCGGAGCGCCGGCGACTGTTTGCGCTTGAGCGAAACCCTCGGTTTAAGATACACGTTCTCGCCCACATAATCCAGAAAGTCGTCCCTGAATCGCCTGTATGAGGTGCAGATGAGAATCCTCGGGTTGCTTGAGAGCGCCATCCTCTAAACCCGTCCATCCAGGAAGACCTGCTTGCGCTCGTCGTATGCGAGGGAATGCAGGAAAGGTCTGGCAATATCGTCCCACAGGAAACCGAGGCCTTTCTTGTAAATCCTCTTCTGAGCCATTCTTATCACGCCAGCCCCGTAGTTCTTCATCGGTATGTTGAGGGAAGCCATGCCCACACGCTTGAGAAACTCCATGCTCCCGGCAGAGATGCGAGGGTGGTTCCAGACGAGAAACCGAGCGTCGAACTTGCGGTAGTCCTTCTCGAATATCCCGTAGCGCTCCTTAATCTCGAACCATTGAGGCGTCTTCGGGTAGGGGGTCAGCACTGTGAGCTGGTGGGCGTCAAAGCCAATCTCCCTAAGAATCTCGTAGTCCGAAAGCACGGACTCGACCGTATCCTCCTCATAGCCTATCATGTAGAAAGCCATTGTGAACACCTTTCGCTCCCTGGTGGCGCGCCTGAACTCCCTCATCACATCAAGACTCGTCCGCTTGCCAATCCGCTTCAATATCTCGTCGTTCACGCTCTCGACCCCGAAACCTACGTTGACCATGCCCCGCTCGGTCCAGGAATCTATGTGCTTTAAGGTCAAGTCGGCCCTTGACTGCACCCACCAGTGAAACCCGTAGCGGGCAAGCATATCGAGCACCTGTTCCGAATGAGAAGGGAACGTATAAAAGGTCTCGTCGAGTATAAAAAGCTCATTTATACCGTGGGAGCGGTAGTATCTTAAAACCTCCTCTATCGACTCAAGAGGCAGTCTTGCCGGATGAGGCGAGTGTACGGGAGTCTGGCAGAACGTGCACCTATAGGGACATCCGCGCTGGGTGAAGAGGAGCCCTATCTTCTTGTAAGGCACGGCTGGGGGCAGGACAACCCTGACAGGTATAACAACCGGAGGGTGCAGGGTTCTTTCAAGCTTCCTGCCGAAGCATTCCTCAAGAACCTCTGCCTCTACGTACCCGTACCAGATTCTGTCTGCAAACCCCTCCGCCTCCTCCGATAACCCGCCGTAGCCGCCCGCCCATATCTCCCCGACCCCCTGCCTGCGCGCCTCCTCCACCATCTCCAAAATCTCTGCCAGATCGTGCTGGAAGAACGAGAAGCCCACGACATCCCACCCTTCCCTGAGCTTTGCCACGTACTCATGCCACAGGGGAAACTCCATAATCTCGAGTTCAGGCACGTTCTGCTTCATGAACCTGAGAGAGGTTGAAACCGTTCTTATGAAACCGAAGCGCGGGGTGCGGAAAAAGTTAGCGCCAACGGCATCGTAATAATCACGGGGGCTGTGCCTGTAGGCGGTTGTCAATAAGATTCTTGGCGAGGAAGTCAAGGGGCGCGGGGAGGGCAAGGAGGGCGAGGAGCTTGGGGGCATTTCAGCCGAGACTCCCTCTCGCGATGGACTCAAAATACCCGGTTATTCCCGATGATTTTACAGCCCTCAAATCAGACACCCTACTTATCAATGGGCAGAAGAAGCCATGAGGTGTAATCCGCGACTCCCAGGTAGGCTTCTGATGCGGCAACGGAGAGGGCTTTTCCGGGTGTATCTATGTAGCCGAGAATCCGTGGCGAATGAGGATCACTCACGTCAACCTTCAGCACGCCCTTCTCGCCGCAAGCCAGATACAATGTGGAGCCAGAGAGCGCGAGACCATAAGGTCTTGAACCAAGCATGGTGAAAGAAAGCTGTCCGGGCTCTTTCGGATTGCTTATATCGAGCGCCGCCAGAGCGCCTATCGAGTCGGCAACGTACAGCCTGTCCTGTTCAACCAAAAGCGACCGGGGGCTTACTGTCCCGGGATACAGGGAAAGCGTTACCGGCGTTTCGCCCTCCTTCCTTAAAGCCACTACCCACAGTCCAGAATCCGGATCTGCCACGTAGACGATGGAATCCTTAACGGCAACGTCAACCGCCTTGATTCCTTCAAGCTTGCCCTTCTCCTTCAGGGGCCCGCAAGGGCATATCCAGAGCACCCGCAGCCCTTTTTCGCCCGCCGCATCAAGAATGAGTTCATTGGAGAGCGCGATTCTCGAAAGGTCTCCTGCCTGGTTTATGGTGAAATCCGGTTTCGTAACAGGGAACTCCTTCAAGGAAAAGATGCTTAGCAGGGAGCGTCCGGGATCAACCACGTAAAGATTGGTTCCGGAGAGAAGCACGCCGGCGGCGTTATCGGGCTTCGGGTCAGCGAAACCGACGACGAGCTTTTCGGGCTCGGGCTTTACAACCTTTGCACCGTCCCTGCCCTGCGCGATAGCCCAGAACTCGCCGCCCCTTGCCGTGTGAACGGAGGGAGCATTCTTGGGAAGTCTCTTCGTGATCTCCATGTTCGCGAAATTCTTTCCCTCAAGGAATACGATTCCTTTGTCCCTGAGCGCAAGATAAAAGCCTTTCTTTGAGGGCAGGATATCGGCCACATATCCTTCAGCAAAGCCTCGGGAAGCGTCAAGCCTTTTTCCTTTGGCATCGAATACGGCATATCCTTGATAACCCAGCGCCGCAAACAGTTTCTTCGACTGAAAACAAAGCGCCACTGGTGAAGCGGGCGCATCAAAAACACTTTCCTCTTTTGGCTCCTTAGGGTCCTTCAGCGAAAAGACCGCTATCTTTGACTCGCTTAATCCCGCATAGAGCCTTGAATCGCCTGCGGCAAGGGTTTTTACTCCCGGAAGAGAAGTCTCCTTAATGATTTTCGGTGCTTTTTCGCAGGTAATTACATATATGCTCCCGCCTGCGGCGGCGTAAAAATAACCATTCCAGAAGACGATGCTTTCAACCTTTGAACCGAGATTGACACTTGCCGGTGCATCGTTCTTTGAAGACAAGTAGATAACGGCGAATAAGCCGGATTCTGTTCCTGCGGCAACGAAACCCTGGCCGCAAGAAAGCGCCGTTACTTCTGAACCTATCTCATAACTTCCAAGATTAGAGCCTGACGCGTCGAACAAGGCGACTGATTCTGCGTCAGAAAGACAGAGCTTGCCGTCGTCGCACGAGCGGACTTTTCTCGAATAACCGAGGGTAGGGAAATGTCCGACCGCTTTAAGCTCCGTATCCATCGCTGCAAGACCGTATCCGGAAGCGGCATACAGCCTGCCGCCCATCTCGACCAGATTCCAATAATCACCCGATATAAAATGACTGGCGGCTCCCTCGGGCAGGATACTTTTGCCTTCCTGGACCCCGAAAAGGAACGTAAGTATCGAAAACAGCATCTTTCTTCTCCTGAATCAATTGATTGAATACAGTTCAACGGCGTACGGAGTCGAAACCAGCAAACGCTGTCCGGTTAAGCCTACGCCTCTTGCGCCGTATACGTCTATCCTCGAGATAATCCTGGGTTTTGCCCTGTCGCTGATATCGAGAACGTATACACCCTCCTTGCCCGCAGCCACATAAAGCGTATCGCCTTTAATCGCAAGCGCCGAAGGCGTGCCGTCAAGCTCCAATGCAGCCTCTTCCTTGAGTTTTGAAGGTCTCGATGCGTTAATCAATCCCAGACCGCCCTTCTTGTCAAGACCGACAAGAAGATTCCCTTCAAGGTAAAGCCTGTCGTACGTTCTGGAAAGATCAGCGCTTGATACGGTTTCGAGTTTTGTGCTGTCCTTCCAGGAAACCGTATAAATCTTATTGCCTGAACCCGAGACAAGTACGAGCCTTGTATCGGGTATAATCTTTACGTCGAGCGCGCGGCCTTCAATCCCAAGCCTGCCCAGCTCCTTGAATGGGCCGCACGGGCAGCGCCAGTACGAACCGACGCCTCTTGTATCCTCGGCGGTGAGAACGATTTCTCCTTCGGCATCAAGACCAGAAAGCATGGACTCGTACTGAATGAACGAGCGCCTTTCGGGCCGAGAGGGGTCTTTTATATCGACTATCTTGAGCAGGTTGGTTGCGGTAACTGCATATATCTGCGTTCCGAAAAGGTACAAAATCCTCGCGTCATCAATATCCTTATAGGCTCCGAGATAAGCGAGCGTATCGCCTATGTTTATCGTCCTTATCCCGCCCTGTCCTACCGCGGCTACGGCGATATCTCCCACGCAAAGAAGCTCGTAACCGTCGCCGACACTCTTGTAGAAGATTCCGTTCAGGAAAGGCGGGCCTATGGAAAGGTCAACCTTTCCGAAGCCCTGGGTGGTCATGACCAGGAGAAGAGAGTCCTTAAGCGCGAGGCTGGTTGCCAAGCCGTACATATCCATTTCCTGGGAAAGAAGGGGTTTGCGAGGTTCCGCAATGGAAAAAATCAAGAGATCGGCCGTGCCGGCCGCGGCGGCAAGTCTGTCCTTGTAAGCATCCAGCCTTCTTATCTCTCCTTTCGCTTCAACCTTCGCGACTACCTTCGCGGAGTTTCGTTTGGGTTCAACTACCCACAGTCCTTCGTCTCCTGCTGCAAGATAGATGATATTGTTCGCGGGAAAAACGTCGAGAACGGCCGGGTCGCCGTCTACAGACAGCTTCACGCACTCAACCTTTTTTTGAGAGAAGTCGACGGCATAAAGACCTGCGGTGTCGGATGCGAGATAAAGCGTTGCGCCCGAGGGGACAATTCTCGCGGGCGGAGCAGCAAGCATCACGGGAGACGGCTCAATCTGCGCTCCCGATGAAAGGTCTATTCCGTAAAGTCTCAGTGAATCATCCGCGAACCACAGCGTATCTCCATCAAGAGACATTGCTGACACCGCTTCGTCAAAGATTGTTGCCGCATCTGTGACCTGTTTATCGGCTGGGTCTAGCGTTAAAGCCGTTATGCCTCTCGAACCTGCGACATAAAATGTGCCGTCGTAGCGGACAATGGTATGATTCCTGCCTGGAAGGAGTCTATCAGAAAGGCGAAGCATGTCCGATAATCTGAAAGCGGTAAAGCCTCTTCCGTCAGCCATGTAAATAGCCTCGCCATCCATTACGGAGGACGAGAATTCGCCGCCGACAACCAAACCGGTTTCGTATTCGACATTGCCCAAGAGAGGCAGAAGCAAGAGAACCGACATGTTTGGGTTACCTGTGTATGTTATTGATTCTGGATAAATTGACTGCGAATGTCGAACTCCCTGTTCATCCTGAATGGAAGAGGTTTTTCAAGTAATTCCCGGTTTTTATTTCTCTTAAAATTTACATCCGTAGTCTTGATGACCGTCAAATTCGTGCCCGGAATGATGGAACCGGCATAAAGCTCTATCTCCTTAGGCCAGGTCTTACTGCCCGACTCGGCAAACTCCTTGAAAACGATCCTCGAGGCTTCATTTTGAATGCTTATAGGCTGATGGGTCGCGGCGTCGTATTCGTAAACGTTTCCGGACTTGGCCTTAATGACAAGTTTGTTTTCCTGATTGTAAAATGTGTCGATGTCGCCTACGCCTCCGGGCAGGAGATTAAAAACAGAAAGTATATCTTCCGGAGAAAAAGGAATCGAGACACCGTAGCCGCTCTTCTGATTCAGGAGTGTAGTAAGCTTAACGCCCCTGATGAAGTCGCAGATCCATATGGTATCGGCTACGCCCTTGAAGAATCCCGCAGGACCTCCGCCAGCCGAGCGAATATCGAATATGAACGAGCCCTTTTCCCAGTAAAAAAAATAGGGGAGGAGCATCTGCGAAACTCCTGAGCTGTCTTTTGCCTCCAGGGTGCCCATTATTGAGAGGTAGTCGGGCGGTTTTTCACTTGTTAGGAACTGCAACTCCTTGGGCATGTCCGCCGCGGCGTTTACTATCGTGAATGCAAGAAGCAGCCCGAATAGTATTGTGGCTGCCTTGAACTTGAAACTTTGATTCATTATTATCCTCCTAAAAACGAGTCGTGAATGCTTAAAAGAACAATTATAGAAGAGCCTCGAGATATGTCAAGCCGGGATCCTTGCCTTAAGATTATTAAAAATGTATGCTTAGAGAGTCTAATATGCCTCTAGGCCTTCTATTTTGAGGCCTGGGTTTTTTGCAGCGAGCTTTTTCAAAGTATCTAAAACTTCCCAGGTTTTACCCCAGGCAAGGTTTGTGTCGATTATTACGGCTATGGCACCTTTTTTCTGGCCCGAGTAACGTTTCCATAAAAAATCAACATCTATGGCGCTGTCGTTAAGCGCCAGACCAGCTTTGGTCACGCGCAGCGTATCCTGTTCCAGCTTCTCTTTCGATTGGTTCTGGAGTATCTTCATGGTTACAACCAATGCCAGAAGCACTGCCGCAGCTATAAGCACTGGTCCTTGAAAAAAACTCAGGCGCATAAGCCTGTTCCTGCGTTCGGGCAAGCTCATGCCGTTATTATAGGCATTTTGTTCCCGAGGTCAAAGAAACCATGAATCCCAAGAGCAAGAGGGGTTGACACAAAGGAATTATTTACTATCATTAATAATAGATTTTAACAGGAGTTGTTTTAAAGAGGGCGTCCTGCCCGAACACAAGAACCTTTCTTTAATGGAGCATGTGGACGGGTTTCCCCTTTAAAACAATTACAAGGATTATAATTAAAAAGGCTGATTGTCTGACCTGCTAAGACAATAAAAAAAATCGTCTTCGGTGGTGTTTTAGTGAAATTACTATCTGGAAGGAGGGCAAATTGCCTGGAGTCAGAGGCAATTCCTTCGCCACCATAAACAGGTGGCTGGGTCAGAATCTGAGCGTTGAGGATTACCGTGAGTTAATCTCATCGATGAGGCCTCCAGTAACGCGCATTCTGACGAAACCTGAGGGGTGGTCGTGGTATCCCCTTGAGTATCTATCAGAGATCCTCCTCAGTCTGAAGGATTCCAAAAATCTCCGCAACGGCGAAACGCTAGACCAGCTTGGAAGGTTCCTGGCCGATGAGGACATGGGCGGCGCGCCAAAGACAACAACATCCTTTATGCCGATGCCGAGGGTGCTTCCCCGGGTTCCCTTTCTCTGGTCAAGGTCAATGGACTGCGGCGATTTCAATATCCTTCTCGTTTCGGAATCGGAGAACAAGGCTTCTATCTGTCTTTCAGGATACGACGGAGGACCCATGCACTGCGCGCTCATCCGCGCTTGGCTCGAGCGCACGTTCGAGCTTATGAGCGGCGGCAAGGTCAGCGTTGAAGAAACCTCTTGTCGCTACGCCAACGGCGGCAACGCCTGTCACTGGGAAGTGAGCTGGGAATAGCAAAATACCCACGCAAACGCTCCACTTTTTTTAATGTTCGTAACGAATTGAAATTTTAGCAAAAGACCTGAGACTAAGATCTTTTTCTCAACGGAAGGAGAGCATCTTTTCCTTCTTAGCTCTTACCCCTTCTATTCTAATTTCGATGATGTCCATTTTGACAAGCGAATTAAGATCGCGAGAAATAGTTTTTGCGGTCTTACTTGCATAGGATTCGGCCACTCTGGGGCTGAGTTCGCGAATTTCGGATTTCGGAATGATTTGTCCCTTATTTGAAATAGCCAAAGCCAATTGTCGTTGCCTTCTAGCCGTTTTCCCCTTCTTATCTCTGAATGCTTCGTGTACATAATCCTTCCATGCGATATCTAAAACCTCTATAGAAACCTTTTGCATCTGTTCGCCCAACCCATCCAGAAACCCTTCTATTGCATACTGGATGAAGGGTATTACGTTTCCGCCGGATTTTGAAGCTTGGTCAAGATGTTTGTAATACTCATTTCGGGTTTGATTGTAGTGGTTGCTTAGAAGATGTGCAGCAATTGTCGGTATACCAGCATCTAATAATATCTGAAACTCCACCAATCTTGCGGTTCGGCCGTTTCCGTCACCGTAAGGATGTATCCACGCCAGATAAAGATGCGCGAGGACAGCTCTTATCAAAGCAAATGCGAGTTTGTGCCCCTTGGGCGCCCTGGAACGTTCTTGATTGAGCCAATCACACAGGCGTTTTAACAAGTATTCGCAATCATCTGGGGGCGCAGCACGGTAACGGACAAGTTCAACCCCGACAGAATAGTTTCTTATCTTACCAGGAACTATTTGTTCGGGCAATTCTAAATTCTTTAGGACCAGATCATTAAACTCGTTGATTTTCTTAACAGATAGAAGCCCGCGATTGGTCCCCGTTAATAGTTCAGTTCCAATGATATTGCAGGCTTCAATTATATTGTTTATTTCTTGAGAAAGATACTCTTTGGAAGGAGGAAGGCTAAGCCTCCCTTCAACAAGTTTTAAGGCATCTTCCTCTGTAAGTGTATTCCCCTCAATAGCAGTTGTAGCTAAAGCCCCCTTGGCTAGATATAACTCATGCAATCTTTTAGCCGTTGCTGGACGTAGCGGCAAGTTTGCTAGATATTCGCACTTGGCTTGCGCTTCACCAAGCATTAACCACAAATCATGCCTAGCTCGGCCGAGGTCGAGTGTAAATGTCAACCACGGATGTGTCTTTTCAAATGTCCGCACTTATGTCCTCAAAGATGTCCAATTGATTTGATTATTATATATATGTAAATATAAAAAGTTACAACAACAAGTAATCTTATGATCCCCTTTTTTTGTCTAACAATATATCCCTATTATAGTCCTCGTTTTGGGTATTGTCAAGTAACGATTCACTCTCCGCTATTCTCCTTGACAACCTCCACCTCCTCCCCTATAATCTTCTAACAACTTGCGTGTAAAGGCGGAGGCCAGGGAAGGCCGTGAGAATCGGCCGCGGTGCCGCCACTGTGATCTGGAAACTGCGTTTCCTCCGGGGTTTTCATCGAAAAAACTTCCGGGTAGATTGAAACAAGGATGCGTCCTCGTTTCTCAAGTCACTATCTGCAGGAAGCAGATGGGAAGGCTGGAGACGCAACGAGACCAGTAAGCCAGGAGACCTATCCGCCACTATCCCGCACCACCCATTCCGGGCCAGGATGGGGGTGTGGTTATCCTAACTCTTACAACTTGGAGGTTTACAATGGTCAAGGCCCTTATCATATCATTTCTTTTCGGGCAGGCGCCTCTGGCAGATACATCGACAACTGGAGCCGTAAGGCTGCCGGAGGTCGTCGTGACCGCGACGAGGCTCTCGCTGCCTGCCAATCTATCGCTATGGCCTGTTGAAGTCATAGAAACAGACGATGAACCCGATCTTGCGGCGGTGCTTGAGGAGAAGAGCCCTGCAACGGACGTACGCTCCTACGGTCTTACGGGCCAGCCGGCCTACTTCTTTCTCGCAGGAGTTACTTCGACGCGCGTGCTCGTTCTCTCGGACGGCGTTCCTATGAACTCGCGTACAAACGGCGTCATCGATCTCGGCATGCTTCCTTTGTCCCCGGGTTCACGGATAGAAATCGTGCGCGGTCCGCTTTCAGCCTTATACGGTTCCACAGCGATAGGCGGCGTGGTGAACATAATTCCCTCCTACGAAAACGGTATCGCTGCAGGACTCGAACTCGATCAGCATCTGGGTCTTTCCGCCGCTGTTGCGACCTCGAATCGGATCAAGAACACCGGTCTCAGGCTTGGTGGTTCCTACCTGACGTCTCCAGGTCTCAGAAGCAACGATTCTACAAAAAGATACAGCGCTCATGCGGGTATTGAATTCAACCTCAAAAAAGGCTTCATGCTTGGCGGCGGTTTGGAGATAGTATCACGCGATATGGGCGTGCCCGGTCCTCTGCCCGATGTTTCATCCGGACTTCCTAGGTTCGGAGACTCCACCTGCACCTCCCTGTACGACCGGGAACTCGACGATCTCTACTCCTTTAATATCAAAGCAGGCTGGAACCCTGTAGCTAACTTCTCCTCCTTGCTCAAGCTTTACGGACTTTCTCAGATAACCTTTTTCGACTGGAGATACCTTGACTACTCGATGAACGTCATCAGGGAGATTGACGATTATCAAGACGCCAAGCTCGGAGCCGACCTGCTTGTATCGGGAAGACTCAACTGGCTCAATCTTGCAGGAGGGGTTAATCTCGAGCACGAGGCCGTAGGCGTCCTGACCCTTGCACAGGACAGCGCAACCGGCGATACTGTGTCACGTTCGGCGTGGAACGCCGAAGACCTCCACCTGGGCGCCTGGGCTGAAGGCATTGCGGAGCTGGGAATGTTTGCGCCGACAATTGCCGTAAGACTCGACTATTCGCCACAGTACAACCTGGCGCTTTCTCCTGAAGCCGGACTTGCTGTAACTATCATACCTGAGCGCCTTAAACTCTCCGCCGCTTACGGAAGGGCATTCCGCGCGCCGTCTTTCAACGACCTCTACTGGCCTTATATGGGCGACTCCACTCTGGAACCCGAGCGAGGCCAGTCCGCATCGCTTTCCGCAGATGCACAACCCCTCGATTTTCTTAAACTTAATGTTTCCGGTTTCTGGAAGGATATAAAGGATATGATCTCGTGGTTGCCCGATTCGCAGGGCATCTGGAAGGCGACGAACGTGGACAGGGTTCAGATCTTTGGAACAGACGCAGATGTTAAACTTAGGATCGCAGACAGCGTAGTTAACGCATCACTCGGTGCGGCGTACAACTTCGCCGCGGAGACTCGCACCATTGTGGTCTATTCGGACTGGATATCGGGCGAGACCCGCGATTCCACAGTAACGCGGCAAGCTGCATTTATTCCGCCACTTGTGCTTAAGGCTAACCTGGCGCTTCGACTGTGGAAGGGCGGCAGGATAGCGGCCAACGCCGCGTGGACCGCCGGACGCGTCAACTACTACTCCGACTACTCCGCCTCCCCGGTTGTCGGTGTACTCACAAAGCGCATAAATCCGTCGCTTAAACTCAACGCATCCATCTCGCAGACGCTTTTCAAGATGCTTACGATAGAGGCTGGCGTGCGCAACATCACCGATGACCGCACGCCAGAGCAGTTCGGTACGGAATATACCGACCTCAACTATCCCACGCCTTCACGAAACTTGTACGCCAAGCTGTCCATTCAATATCGATAAGATTTCCTGGGGACCCCGTTAACCCTCGGGGTCCCCACAAAGCTGCGGAGCAGCTTTGTGGGGTGACAAAAGCTGGTCAAAAGCTGGTCAAAAGTGGGACAAAAGCTGGTCAGAAGTTGGTCAAAACTTGGACAAATTTCACCCTCAAAAGAGTCAGGATTAATGGAAGAAGGCCAGATTTCGAGAAGTACGCAAGGAAAATCGAAAATGTCATTGCGAGGTTGTTTCGAGCA
Organism: bacterium; assembly: GCA_012517375.1. NCBI lineage: Bacteria > bacterium. Next base: position 33,785 of record JAAYVC010000037.1, read on the forward strand.
ACCGAAGCAATCGCCCAAATGGAATGCAATCCTTTCGGATGCTCTGCAACCTCAGGATAACATGTTGCATGTTACCCACCATCGCCAGAGGAGAGGGGTCGGAGAAAGAAAAATGTCTTTGGCTGAACTCGCGCTGTTAGCACTCCCGTTCGGCAGGCAACCAAGGTGACGGGATGAAGCTCCGAAGGGTGAGCGGAGGGAACCATCTCAAGGCAGTATCTGAAAACATGTGGAATCGACTCATGTGTTTTAAAATAGTGCTAGGAGATTGCCACGACTTCCTTTGGAAGTCTCGCAATGACTATGGGGAGAACAAACGTAGGGGCCAGCTTTAACGCCTCTGGCGTTCGCTGCGCGTCAGGTGCTTCGCTCCTCCGCCTGTCATTCTGAGGAGCAACGTAGTTGCGACGTGAGAATCGCCTTTATGATCTGCCAACACCTTTGGTGTTCGGTGCTCAACGAGTCGACCCGCTTCATTCGTCAATAAAGTTCCCTTTAGCTCCGTATTTTTGGAGCCAAGCTAAGGCGGTTTGAATGAACCGAAGACTGAAATCTTTTTCCAACGCAAGATCAAGGGCGTTTATGTTATGAAAACAGGTGACAATTGAGTTGCTTGCACTGAAAGTCATAGAAGTTAGTGTCATGAGCGCCAAATGCAATTTGTCTATATCCAAGAAAGGTTCAGAGTAGATAAGATTATTCTTTTGGCCCACAAGCATTCTTAGAATTCCTTTCCATGTGGGGTGGGAGCCTAAAGTGGAAAAATGCCCGTATAAGATTCTTTCATCATCGGCGTTTCCTTTCGTAACCACATTTTCATACTCTTTCAAAAACTTTCGATTATCGCCTGCTGAAAATTCTTTTCCGTTTTTCCATCTTTGAATTGCTGACGTATCTAAGGCAAATCTTCTAATAAGCAAAGAACTTTCCTGGATGTCCCTTGTAATCATTAACGAAGCCTGGTAAAAGCCTGATATAATCAACCCAAAAGCGACCGAGACATCATTATAAGTTCTTACGATTAATCCCAAAACAACGAGCTCGTCGTCCGTTTTGTGTTTCCGATCAATTCCAATCTTCCAAATCCATTCCACGGATTCACTCAGAATCTTCAAGTGGTCTTGGCACTCATCATCCGCGCCAGTAGCCATAAGGATTTGCTCGCGCATCTTTTTCTCGGCTTCCAGCATGTTCGCAAGGTTTTCCGGCAAGGGCAGCACAATACTCATTTCTTCCTCCTCTTTTACGGTTCAGTTATAGTATAATTTAGGTTGCGGATGTCAATCCCCCCTCCCCCCTCTCGCAGGAAGGACCTTCATCCAGTCAGCGTGAGATGGCTCCCTTCGTTCGCCCTGCGGACTCACGTCCTTCCGGTCATACGACCGTCAGTCCTCAGAATGACTAAGCAAGCCCCCTCCCTCTCCCTTTCTCCCTCCCCCGGAGGGGGAGGATAGCCAACGTAGGGGCCAACCTTCAGGTCGGCCCGCTTTTACAAATCGTGCCCTTCATTTCTTAAAGCTCCAAATGATGGAAAATCCCTGTAGAGTTTCAACCATTTTGAAAGCCAAGAATTGAATTTTGAATAAGCGATGCCAAAGTCTTCATTGGCGTTTTTTAGGTTTTCTTCCCCGTATGCCTTAACCAGTTGTTTTGTCGCATACGATGAAATCCGGGCCAGCCAAGTTAAACCATTTTGCAGAGGTATTTGCTCGACATAAGGACCTAGATGTAAGTTTCCGTGAGGATCACCTAACATCAACGCGATTCCGCGATAAGTGGGGTGTACGTTCATATCACACAGAAGTGCATGGGTGGCTTCGATAGGATGTTCCTTTATTCTTAAGCGGTCTTTGACTTTTCTTAACGCATCGGAAAGTAGCCCCCTCCTAGTTGAATAGATTGCTTTTTTCCAAGCTTGGATCGCAGAACGTTCCATTGAAAAAAACTCAAAAAGAATTGAGCATTCAAGCATATGCCGCTGAGGCATGAAAGACATTTGATAAAATCCTTGCATCATTAGAAGCCATGCGGTTGCACAATCGTTGTACAAGCTAGTTCCTAGGCCTAAGAGAGTAATATCGTCTTCGTTGTTATGTTTGTGGATTGTTGATATAGCTTTTATTAAGAGCATTGAATTTTCGATTGAACTGAAATGATCACCAAATTCTTTAATGTGAGAGTATATCATTTCACGGGAACTTTGCACTAATGGTACTCCGTTGGTCAATACCCTTTCTAGGATATCGGGAATAGCTGGTTTAAGCATGAATTTTCCTCCTCTTTTACGGTTCAGTTATAGTATAATTTAGGTTGCGGATGTCAATCCCCCCTTATCAAGGAGGACGCCTGAAGGGCGAGGGGTATTACGGGTCCCCCTTATACTGCGCTCCCTCGATTCCTCCCACCAGGAGAGGGAGAATTCAATTTCCTCTCAGGAGATAGTCATTGCAGTGACGCATAGATGGGGTCCTCACAGAAATACTCGATATCTTTACGGGGATGAAACTACCACCAGACGGAGAAATACGAGCAGCGGTCGCAGGGCGGGGAAAGGCCCACCTTGCGGGCAGCCAGGTGCCTTTCTCTATAGAACTTCATTTTTTTGCCGTGCCAGATCGCGTAAAGGCTTTCGCTGCCTTGCACGCCCACGCTGCCCTCAGCATCGTAATCAAGACAACACACGGGAACGGTGCCGTCCCAGTAGACGCTGAGCTGCGTAAAAGGGTAGATACACGGCGGCCACGCGCCCTCTCGTCCGCGATGAGGGGTGTAAACCACGGGGTCAAGACTTACGCTTTTAAGCCAGTCCTGCGGCTGGCGAACCAGGATTGAATCGGCAACCCGAGCCCACTCTCTTCGGAGAGCGGGTATCTGGGATGAGTTGGATCCCAGGAGCACCATCTCGATTTGAATCCTTGGCCTTCCGCCTCGTCTTGCAAACGCCAATGTTCGCACATTCTCCACGACCGAATCAAAGTCAAGTCCCGTGCGGATACGGTTGTAAACCTCGGTGCTCGCGCCGTCCAACGAGATGTTTACCTCGTCCAGGCCGGCTTCGATAAGCCCCAGCGCCCGCGAACGGTCGAGGAGAGAAGCGTTCGTAACGATAGAGGTTTTTACCCCCTTGGAATGAGCGTAGGAAACCTTCTGCTCCAGCCCTTTGTCGAGGAGCGACTCGCCGAACCCCGAAAGATAGAGCTTTTGGACCCCGTGCTCGGCGCATTCATCCGCGATATCGGCGAAGCGGGACCATGACATTATTCCTTTTGTGCGACTCATTGTGGAGGAGGGGCACATGATGCATCTGGAATTGCAGTATGCGGATGATTCAACGGCCACCGTTTCGGGAAATTCCTCGTGCGCGGAGATGATCCGTTTTATTCGGCGGCGGTAAAAGTAATTGTAGAAGGAATTTCCGTTAAGCGATTTCGTCTTCAGTAATTTGTAAAAGAGCTCACGAGAAACCGCAGACATCTTGACGCGTTCCCTCAACTGGTCGATAAAATCCATATCTGGTTCCGCCTTTTTTCAAGCACTTGTTTCTATTATCCATGCGGAGCGGTGGATTGTCAATACCTTTACCTGAAAAATTCGCAGGCCGACTTTATCCGGGGAACCCCTCCCCCCTTATAGAAAGGGGGGGCCGAAAAAAGTCCCACTTATTATTAAGGGGGATTTCCCATCCTTCATGAGATTCTCACGTCCTTCCGGTCATACGACCGTCAGTCCTCAGAATGACTAAGCAAGCCCCCTCCCTCTCCCTTTCTCCCTCCCCCGGGGGGAGGGGAGAAGAATTATTGAACTAGTTATTGCTGTGACGAAAAGCGGGCCCCGTAAAAATACTCCGTGTTTTTACGGGGTTAGTATCAGGTACTGGAAGAGTTTTCTGCGCTCCTCCTCGGGCAGGAGGCTGTAGTGCGAGAAGTGCATGGCGAAGGAGGCGCGGCCCTGGCTTACGGAGCGCAGCGCGGTCGCGTAGCCGAAGCTCTGCGAAAGGGGCAGAAACGCTTTAACAAGCTTCTGCTCCTTAATGTTCTCTAAAAGCTCAATCTTGCCGCGGCGCGAGCCCAGGTCGGAGATGACGTCGCCCAGATACTCCTCGGGCGTTATTATCTCGAGGTCCATTATCGGCTCGAGAAGCGCGGGCGACGCCTGCTCGTACGCCTCCCGGAACGCCTGCGATGTCGCGGCCTTGAATGCGATGTCGGACGCTTCCTCCTCCCTGAACTCGACCTCGGTGACTGTAGCGCGCACGTTCGCGACAGGAAAGCCGAGAAGCTGTCCTGCAGAGAAGGATTCTGAAAGCGTCGTCTCAATCGCCTGCAGGAACTCGCGCGGAATCTCATCCTTCAGCTTGACCCTCGCGTCCTTTCCACCCTCGTGAGGCTCCACCCTCACCGTGACTGCGGCATAGTGGCTCTTTGTACCAATGACCTTCGCGAATGTAGCCTTGCGCTCCACCTTCTCCGTTACGGTCTCCCTGTACGATACCTGCGGCTTGCCCACGCGCACGGGGACCCGGAACTCCTTCTGAATCCGGTCAACGATAATCTCCAGATGAAGCTCGCCCATTCCCGAAACGAGCGTCTGTCCGGTCTCGGGGTCTATTCGGACGCCGAATGTAGGGTCCTCGAGCTGCATTATCTCTAGCGCGCGGCCGAGCTTTGCCTCGTCCGCTTTCGTGTGCGGTTCAACTGCCTGGTGGATGACGGGCTCCGGAAAGCGCATTGCCTCGTACACTATTGGGTGCTTCTGGTCAGAAAGCGTTGAGCCTGTGGTTATGTGCCGCAGACCGGACAAAAGACCTATCTCGCCTGCCTCGAGCTTCGCAACCTCCTCGAAGTGATTGGAGTGGGGGAGAAAGAGCTTTTGCACCCTCGAGCGCTTGCCTCCCGGAAAACCGAGTACGGTCTCGCCCTGCTTTACGGTTCCGGAGTAAAGACGAGTGAATGCAAGAGGACCCATATGCTGGTCGTATGCGAGCTTGAACACGAGCGCGGATAATGGCTCGTCGGGCAGGGGTTTGAATTTAATCTTTCGCTCCTCGCGCTCAGGATCAGAACCCTCGAGCGCTGCAACGTCCAGCGGCGATGGCAGGTAATGGATGACCGCATCCAGGAGCGGCTGAACGCCCTTGTTCTTGAGCGCCGAGCCGCACAAGACGGGCACAATCTTTCCTTCAAGCGTGAGCGAGCGCAGCGCTGCTCTGAGTGGTCCCGGCTCGCTCTTGCGACCGGCCATGTAATCTTCTAGAATCTCATCCTCCACCTCTGATGCGACGTTCACGAGCCTCTCGCGCCAGTGCTTTGCAACGGCGACGTGCTCGGCCGGCATCTCTTCCACGATGAACTCCGAACCCTGGGCCTCGTCCCTCCACCTGATAGCCTTCCACTCCACCAGGTCTATGACGCCCTTGAAGCCCTGCTCCGAGCCGAGCGGTATCTGCACCGGGACGGGGAGCTGGCTGAAGCGAGCCTCCATCATGTCAATGACCCGCTCGAAGTCGGCGCCCGTGCGGTCCATCTTGTTCACGAATGCGATCCTCGGGATATGGTAGCGGTCCGCCTGATGCCACACGGTTTCAGACTGAGGCTCAACGCCTCCTACAGCGCAGAAGACGACTACTGCTCCGTCCAGCACCTTGAGCGAGCGCTCAACCTCTATCGTGAAGTCCACATGACCCGGCGTATCGATTACATTTATCCTTATGTCCTTCCAGTAAACAACTGTCGCAGCTGAAGTTATAGTAATGCCCCTCTCGCGTTCCTGCTGCATCCAGTCCATTGTAGCGGCGCCGTCGTCGACCTCTCCCATGCGGTGTATCCTCTTAGCGTAAAAAAGAATCCTCTCCGTAGTGGTGGTTTTTCCCGCATCTATATGTGCGGCTATACCTATGTTGCGAAGCTTCGACAGATCCATTGTAAGGTTAACGGGCGATTTCCTTGGCTAAATCCTTAAGGATTCCTGCGGATTTGATGCGATCCGAAGGCAGGCAGGTCATTGTGCGGGTGCCGCGGAATTCGTTGCCCAGCTCTATTTCGGGTTTTGTCGGATCGGTGTTAATTATTACGGCAGGTCCTGAGACGCGCTCCCTCAAGAGAGCGAGGGCGAACTTGAGATTGGACACCTCCTCCTCGACTGCGGAGTTGGCAAGAAGGATCATCCCCTGGACTTTAGCCACGAATGTCTGCCACAGGGGAGCAAAGCGCTTGGCTCCTGGCAGGCCGTACATGTTGAACTGGTAAGGGCCTATAATCACCTTCCCGAAGTTCAGTACCTTGTCCTCCGGCCTTTCGGCCTCTTCCTCGCCCGAAATGGTATGAATGAAGATGTTGCGGGAATCGCGGTCGGTTCCTATCACGACGAGGTTGAATACGTGTGTAACGGGCTGCGGCTTCGTGTCGAACGACTCTTCTTCCTCTTCCTTCGCCTCGGTCTTCTCATGCGCCGCCTTGCCTGCAAGCTCGACCGCGCCCGATGCGATCATCGATTTCAGCGCCTCAAGCGTATCGAAATCCGATAAGGGACTCTCAAGAAGCATCTCTCTTACGCTAATCTTTCCGTCCGCCAGTTCGCAAACGACTCGCTCTCCGTCTGTAGACGGCTCGCTTCCGGGCTTGAGCGCGGGAACAGCATCGATATCGAGCTCCTGCTTTATCCGCTCCGCCTCGTCAAGCTCCCTTAAGGACTCGAATATCGCTTCGTCGGTCTGGTTCTCAATGGACGGGATAACGGAAAGGCTCTCCGTAAGCTTGACCTTGAAGGTTCCGTCCGACCATGAAAGGAGCGTAGGAAGCGCCGCTAGGCCGTGCTTGTTCCTGTAGTTGGCGGCTATCAGCCTCCCGGCCGCGAGATAGAGCGCTCCCTGTTCGCCCGACGATTCAAGGCTCACCTCGCCGGTCTTCTGGCCGAAGGAAAGCATCTGCAGGAGATCGATGACTCCCAGATCCTCAATCCTTCCAGATGTCGCAACTTCGGACTCCTCTTCGCGCTTGAACGTCTCGCGGTAGCGGGAATAGCGGTCGAGCAGTATCTCGATTCGCGCAAGAAGCTCGCGGAACTCGAACGGCTTCGTGAGATAGTCATCGGCGCCCAATCTTAAACCTTTAACCTTGTCCTGAGTATCGGCGAGCGCGGAAAGAAAGATGAAGGGGATGTTGTGCAGGTTTTCGGATGCCCTTATCTTTCCGCACAGGGCGTAGCCGTCCATGCCCGGCATCATTATATCGGCGATGACTATGTCCGGCGGGTTCGCAATCGCCTTCTCGAGCGCGACGTTCGCACTCGAAGCCACGGTCACGTCAAAACTCTGTTCTGAGAGCCTTATCTCCAGAAGATTCAAGAGATGCGGGTCGTCGTCTACGACGAGGACCTTGTGCTGAGGCGGCTTGGCGTTCACTTTCCCTGCTCCTTCAGGTGGCGCTCGAGCACTGCTGCTATGTCCTGGGCCACCTGGCGCGTATCAATAGGTTTTGAGATATAGCCGTCGCAGCCGCATGCCCTAAGAACCTCCTCGTCGTGCCTGTCCGAGATTGCGGTAACGGCAATGACCGGCACCATCTTCAGCTCTTTATCCTGCTTTAATAACCTCGTCGCTTCGTATCCGTCCATGCCGGGAAGGTGCATATCCATCAATATAAGGTCAGGATGCATCAAGCGGGCGAGCCTTAGCCCCTCGTCCGCGCTCGAAGCGCACGTTACCTTGTGCCCCGCCATCTCCAGAAGCACCCGCAGGAGCTCCTGGTTGCCCTCGTTGTCTTCAACCACGAGAATGGAGCTCACGTTTCTTCCTCCGCCTTATGACCGAGAAGGTCTCCAATCTTCTTGCGCAGCGAGGTGCGGTCGAGCTGGGCCTTTGTGAATATATCGCGGATGTTGTGGCTAAGGTTCGCCCTGTCTATCTCGGTCAGGTCTTTTGCGGTAAAAAGGATGACGGGCAGGCCTTTCGTTACCTCATCCGACTCCATGAGCCTCATTACGTCGAACCCGTCCAGATCGGGCATCATCAAATCAAGAACAACCAGATCGGGCTTGTCTGCGCGAGCCTTTTTAAGTCCCTCAACCCCGCTTGCCGCTTTGAGGACCTCGTAGCCGTCCAGCTTCAGCATCTCCTCTATAAGGCTTATATCGGCAGGGTTATCGTCAATAACAAGCACCCGCTTTGTCCGCCGGCCCGATCTGGCTAGCTTTTCAATCTTTGAAAGAAGCTCTACCCTGGCAACAGGTTTGACCATGTAGTCGACGGCGCCCAGAGAAAGTCCGAAGCTCTTGTCCTCCACGATTGAAACGACGATAATCGGAATGTCCTTTGTCTCGGGAATCTCCTTCAGCCTGTGCAGAACCCTCCAGCCATCCATCTCCGGAAGCAGAATATCCAGTGTAATGGCCGCTGGTATAAGGGTCAAAGCCTTGCTCAAGGCCTCCTCTCCTGTTGTTGCGACCTCCACCTTGTAGCCAGCTTCGCCCAGCCACACGGACATTAGGTTGGCTGCGAGGGGATTATCCTCAACGACTAGAATAGGTTTATCCGTGACAGGCGGAAGCTTTCCTTTAAGCTCCTCCTTATCCTTTGGATGCGCGGGCTGCTCGAAGCGTACGTACGGAAGCTTTACGGTGAATGTAGAACCGGCTCCTGGAGCGCTCTTGACGTCAATGGAGCCTCCCTGTATCTCAAGAAGCTTCTTCACGAGCGCCAGACCGAGCCCGGTTCCCTCATACCTCCTGGTAGTAGTGCCGTCCACCTGGTGGAAAGCCTCGAAAACCTTCTTTACCTCCTCCTCCTCTATCCCTATCCCGGTATCAGATACCGAAACAAGCAATTTATCGCCCACCTTACCTGCCTTAATCACTATGGTTCCCTTTTCAGTGAACTTAACGGCGTTGGAGAGGAGATTATCCACTATCTGCGCAAGCTTGCGGCGGTCGGTAAGAATCGTTTCGAGAGGCTCAACCTCGACCTTGAGCTCTATTCCCTTTCGTTCGGAGATAACGTTGTATGCCTTAAGCACTTCCCAGATGACGGTCGAGATCTCAGTAGGCTCGTTGAATATCTCAAGCATGCCCGCCTCGAGACGGGAGTAGTCAAGGATGTCGTTTACCAGCCTCAGCAGGTGAGAGCCCGAGGAATGGATTATACTTATGTAGTGGCGCTGCTTTTCATTAAGGTCGCCCACAAGACCGTCCATCAACAGTTCGCTGAACCCGATTACGGAGTTCAGGGGCGTGCGCAGCTCGTGACTCATGCTCGCAAGAAACTGCGACTTAAGCCTTGCGGCTTCTATTATTTCCTGCGCCTTCTTGTTTTCGTCCTGTTTCAACTGGCCTCCTTGCCGAATGCATACAGCCTGCGTGAAATTAAAGTTTAAGCCGTCTTTTCAAAAAGTCAAGCAGGATTTGCGCTGTAAGATCAGCAAAAAACGCGGATACGCGAACATCTGCATCCGCACCTTCTGCAGAAATCAAAGGATTTTCTATCGCCTTACGCTGGCCTCCAGATGTCGCCGCTATCTCATAAACGTGTAGGCATCGCGATAAAATGCGTTTGTCAGCGCGCCATCGCCCGGAACCCTGAAACCGTTGCATGATGATCTAAGGACTTGAATATAAGGCCTTAGACTCATTAGTCGTTTATAAAAAGCGAGATTGACCTCCGGGGTCTTGACATACCCTAGTATTTTTCTATAATTAGCTTGATGATTTCAAAGAGAAGCGCAAGTCCCTTTAAAAGGTTTCAAAATCCATCGATATATGATGACGAGATTAATGGACTTAGCGATAAGCGCATATTAAAGCTTGACATGCGCCTTGACATGCCGTATATCCATCCTATACTAGGATTGAAGGAGCGGCGTGTTCAGGTAAAAATTTGTCAAAAAATCCCTTTTTAGGCCAAAGGAGGAATAATGGCTCAACACTCAAAGATATACAAGTGCGAGGAATGCGGAGACATGATCGAGGTCATAAAGGAAGGTTGCGGCAACTACACCTGCCACGGGCAACCCATGATGCTTCTGGTGGAGAACACCACCGACGCGGCAAAGGAGAAACACGTACCCGTCATCGAGAAGATCGCGTCGGGATACAAGGTCAAGATAGGCAGCGTGGCACATCCTATGGAAGAAAAACACTTTATAGAATGGGTTGAACTCTCCGACTCCGAGGGCCGTGTTTACCGCAAACAGCTCAGGCCGGGCGATGCGCCCGAGGCCGAGTTCCTGATGCCTGCCTCGTCCTCCGTCACCGCACGCGAACACTGCAACATTCACGGTCTCTGGAAAGGGGAATAAGATGATCTCGAAGAAGATAGAAGAAGGCTTCAACAAGCAGCTTAACGCCGAGCTTTACGCGGCGTACCTCTATTTCGCCATAGGAGCGTGGTTCGAGGAGCGCAACCTCGACGGTTTTGCACATTGGATGAAGGCTCAGGCGTTCGAGGAGACGAGCCATGCCATGCGCTTCTACAAGCATGTTCTGAACCGCGGCGGGCATCCCACGTTCTCGGCTATAGCAAAGCCCGAGGGCGCCTGGAACACGCCTCAAGAGGCGTTTGCTGCAGCATACGAGCACGAAGTAAAGGTCACGAAGATGATAAACGACCTCGTTGACCTTGCTCAGGCTGAAAAAGACAACGCCGCGCTGCGGGGAATCCTCGACTGGTTCGTAAACGAGCAAATCGAAGAAGAGGAGCAGACCATGGTCGCCGTGGACCGGCTCAAGATGCTCGGAGACGACAAGCAGGCGCTCTACCTCCTAGACAAGGAGTACGGTGCCCGGCCTCTTGTCACGACCGCTTTCATTATAAACCCCAACGCTGCCGGCGCTGCAGCCGACGCAGGAGCGTAAGATGGGTATCAGCTTCAATGCGGAAGAGATACTCGGAATAGCGGTGCAGATAGAGCGCAACGGCCAGAAGTTCTACAAACAGGCGGCGTCCAACATCGCTAACGAAGAACACAAAAAGCTTCTTGAGGAGCTTGCCGCGATGGAAGTCGCGCACGAGAAATATTTTTCAGGGATGCTCAACTCTCTCTCCCCTGACGAGCGCGGCACCAAGGACTACGACCTCGATAACGAAGCCGCAGGATACCTCAAGAACGTGGCCGACGGCAACGTATTCGACTACCGCAAGGACCCAACAGAACTCCTCAAGGGTATCGAATCCATAGACGATATTCTCAGAACGGCAATCGGCATGGAGAAGGAATCGGTGGTCTTCTACTCAGGAATCAGGCAGATGGTCCCCGAGCATATGGGCTCGGAGCGCATCGACGAGATAATAAAAGAAGAGCTCTCGCACATCAGCCTCCTGTCCCGAGAGCTCATAGCCGTAGGGAAGTAACGAGGCCAGAATGAAGCCTCGCTACGACCTGCATGAAAGAGAAAGGGAGGAGCACCCAGGCTCCTCCCCCTCATCCGGGGGCAACGAGTGAAACTAAGTCCCAAGACGAGAGTGGGCGAACTTCTTGACGCCTACCCGTTTCTCCTCGACTTCCTGCCTGACTATAATAAACATTTTGAGAAGCTCCTTAACCCGGTGGCGCGCGCGACCATTGCGAAGGTCGCCACTCTGGAGATGGCCGCCCAGAACAACAATCTCGATTTGAAAAGGTTTCTTGAGGATTTAAGAACAGCGATACTCGAAAACACGGGCGAAGAGCTTGTAATCATGTCCGACGAAGAGCTGAGAGCGAGAGCAAAAAAGATAAAGTCCATTCTTGCCGAACTGCACGAGAAGGGCCCATCCTCACGAGAGTCGCTTGAGCGCCGTTTCGCGGAAGAGATAAAGGACATAACCCCGGGCGAGATTGGCGAGATAGAGCAGGAGCTCGTACGGGAAGGAATGACGCCCGAAGATATAACCTCCATGTGCGACCTTCACGTTGCCGTGATGCGCTCCGGTCTTGAATCGTCACCCGACATGCCTGCCGGACACCCCGTGCATACGGCAAGGCTTGAAAACCGCGAGTTCGAAAAGCTTGCAAGGACGCTCTCCGGGCTTGCAAGGGAACTGGGCAAGGCATCGCTTAAAGAAAAAGCGCCCGCGCTCGAAAAGACGCTTTCTTCGCTCAGCCTTGTTGAAAAGCACTACCTGAGGAAGGAGCACGAGCTGTTCCCGCGCCTTGAGAAACACGGCGTGACAGCTCCTCCTCAAGTGATGTGGGCCGTTCACGACCAGGTGCGCGCGCTATTAAAAGAAACGAAGGGATTGCTCGAAAAAACCAGTGTCAAAGAGTTTTCCGAGAAAGCGAGAAAACTTTCCGCAACAGTGCTCGATATGATATATAAAGAGGAGCAGATTCTTTTCCCTATGGCGCTTGAGCACCTGTCGTCCCAGGAGTGGCTCGAGATAAAGAGGGGGGAGGATGAGATCGGCTACAGCCTTGTAACCCCGGGCGCGGATTGGAATCCTCAAACTTCCCCTGAGCCCGGCGCTCAAGACGGCTCAATAAAAAAAGATCTGGGAGAACAAGGAGAAACAATGGAGCTTAACGAGTTTGCAGAAAATCTCAAGAAAAATGCGAGACTGCCGCTCAGCGTCGGCGGTCTTACGCTTGAACAGATAGACCTCATGCTCAAAAATCTTCCCGTTGACATATCGTTCGTCGATGAGCACGACGAGCTTCGCTACTACTCCGACACGCCCGAACGCATCTTCACGCGCACGCCCGGAGTCATAGGCCGCAAGGTGCAAAACTGCCATCCGCCCAAGAGCGTGCACGTGGTTCAAAAGATTATAGACGAATTCCGCAAGGGGACAAAAGATGTCGCCGAGTTCTGGATTGAGCTTTCAGGCAAGTTCATCCATATACGCTACTTCGCAATGAGGGACAGTAATGGTCGCTACCGCGGCACCCTGGAGGTGTCGCAGGACGTGACAGGAATCCGCAAACTCGAGGGACAGAAAAGGCTTCTGGATTGGAAGGAATAGTGGACAAAGCCGCCTTAGACCTTGGTTCGGGAACGCTCACTCTCGAAGAGCTGAGAATGATGCTTCGCTCCCTGCCCCTCAATATCGACTACGTCGATGAGAATGACGCCTTTCGCTACTATTCCAACGGCGACAGGCTATTCAAGCTATCGACAGACGAGCTCGGCAAGAACCTTGAGGAGTGTCATTCAGAAAAATCAATGCCAATGGTCAAGGAGATTACAGGCGCGTTCAGGAAAGGAAGAAACGAACCCTACAGGTTCGTTAACTTAAAAGAAGGCCGCTGGCTGGAAGTGCGGTATATCCCTTTACGTGATGAAAAGGGAGACTATAAAGGAATCCTTGAACTCTCTCAGGATATCACCGAGGCCTGCAACATCAAGACCCCGTATGTCCCGCCGGAGTTCGGGGAGCTCCTTGAGCAGTCAAGGAGGAACAATGAACACCCGTAACACCCGTAACACCCGTAACACCCGTAACACCCGCAGCGCCAGCAGCGCCAGCAGCCCCAGCAGCCCCAGCAGCGCCGGTAGCGCCCGTAGCGCCCGCAGGGTTACCATTCCAGCTATAAGCTGCACCTACTGTTCCAGGCTCATCAAAAGAGAGCTTGAAACCATAGAGGGGGTCAAGGTAGTTGTCGTTAACCTGCCTTTGAGAGAGGTCGTTGTTGAATGGCAGCCTCCCGCTACGTGGGAGGCAATTGTGCGAATGCTCAAGGAAATAGAGTATCCGCCGAAGGAGAACTGATTTATGGAAGAAAGAAAAATAAAGATACCTGCAATCAGCTGTCATCACTGCAAGATGACCATAGAGCGCGCGCTTTCGGAGCTTGCGGGCATTCGCTCCGTCGAAGTCGATGAACAGGCAAAGACCGCACTCATCGTCTGGGATGCCCCACTTACGTGGGAGCTGATAGCCCAGACACTTGCGGAGATTGGATATCCGCCCGAAGCATAGAAGATTACCGAGGAGGTAATTATGGAAAAGAAGATATTCAAGGTGAAAAAAGTTGAAGGCTTCTCCACGTACCTTGAACTCAAGAACGAATTCTCTAAGATAGAAGGATTCAAGGACGTAAAGGTCGATATCACGACAAAACAGATAAGGGTTTTATGGGACGCTCCGGCGACATGGAACGATTTCGAGCTTGAGCTGACACGGATGGGTTACCAGCCTGTCTTTTTAGATTGAAGGACTTCGTAAGAAGAGGAGCCTTGAACCGAAGGAAGAGTGGAAGGACAGGGAATGAATAGTAAAATGTGAAAGAAATGAAGTTGGATAAAAAGAATCCGGATAATCGGGCAATGGGAGAGAAAGTTCCAGGCAAAACAGAAACCGTGAAGGAGCGCATTGAACTACCCATTATAGGTATGACGTGCGCCAACTGTGTGCTTACAATCGAGCGTAATCTTCGAAAAAAAGTTCCCGGCTTAATATCCGCCACAGTCAACCTTGCCACCCAACGAGCATCGGTCGAGTTCGATCCCCGACTCGCGAGCCCGAAACTCATTGCAGAAGTCATAGATAGTGCGGGTTACAAGGCGATACTTCCGACCGAGAAATCCAGGGACGAGGAAGAGCGCGCCCGCGACAGGGAAGAAAGAAAGGAGAGGCAGGCTTTCTGGACAGGCGTTGCCTTTGCCGCTCCGCTCTTCGTCCTGAGCATGCTTCGCGATTTCGGGGCGCTGGGGCACTGGTCGCACGCATTATGGTTTAACTGGGTTTTCCTCGGCCTTGCTTTGCCTGTTCAGTTCTATACGGGTTTTGGTTTCTACAAAGGAGGGTTTAAGTCGCTGCGTTCGGGTTCTGCGAATATGGACGTCCTCGTGGCCATGGGTTCCTCGGTCGCGTTCATCTACTCCGCCGCCGTCACCATCTTTCCCCAGGCAGGTAATCACGTTTACTTCGAGACCTCGGCTTTAATAATCACTCTCATCAAGCTCGGCAAGATGCTCGAGGCACGAGCTAAGGGTCGCGCTTCAGGGGCTATCCGCAAGCTCATGGATCTGGCTCCGAAGGTTGCGCACATTGTGATGTCCGACGGACTCGAACGCGAGGTGCCGGCAGAGCAGGTCAGGCCAGGAGATATAGTTGTTGTCAGACCTGGAGAGCGCATACCGGTGGACGGCGAGGTGGTATCGGGTTCATCCTCGGTCGATGAAAGCATGCTTACCGGCGAGTCAATGCCCCAGGACAAGAACGTTGGAGCAAAGGTGTTCGGAGCGACTATCAATCTGGAGGGCCTCGTAAAAATCAAAGCCGAAAGCATCGGCTCCGATACGGCTCTTGCGCAAATCGTCAGGCTTGTTCTGGCCGCTCAGGCTTCAAGGGCGCCAATCCAGAGGCTGGCGGACAGGGTTTCAGCCGTATTCGTCCCGGTCATAATCGCAACGGCCTTCGTTACCTTTATCCTGTGGTGGCTCGCAGGAGGCCAGTTCGCGCCTGCCATGCTGCGCCTTGTTGCCGTTCTCGTTATAGCGTGCCCCTGCGCCCTCGGCCTCGCCACGCCAACGGCCATAATGGTCGGAACCGGCCGAGGAGCCGGAATGGGCATACTCTTCAAGTCGAGTGAGGTGCTGGAGACCGTTCACAAACTCGATATCGTCATGTTCGATAAGACGGGCACAATCACAGAGGGCAAGCCAGTTCTTACGGACTGGATTCCGCTTGACTCCGGCGATGAAGGTCTTGTTTTAGCCGCATCCGCCGAGCAGGGCTCCGAGCACCCGATTGCAAAAGCGGTTGTCGAGGGAGCCCGTGCAAGAGGCTTGCATCTCAAGGAGCCTCAGGATTTCAAGGCGGAACCAGGATTCGGGATAAAGGCTCTAATCGCGGACAGGAAGGTGCGCGTGGGCAAGCGCGCCTGGTTCGAGCTGAGTGAGGATGCAAAGGAAATGTCGGACGAACTTGCCTCTCTGGGCAAGACGGTCATGATCGCCGAGATAGACGGTCGAATCGCCGGGCTTCTTGCCGTAGCAGACTCGGAGAAGAAAACCTCAAGGCAGGCTATTTCGGCCCTGCACGCCCTCGGTCTCAAGACCGTTATGCTCACAGGCGACAGCCGCGAGGCTGCCCATGCAATAGCCTCAAAGGTAGGGATAGACGAAGTGAGGGCCGGCGTTCTGCCCGGTGACAAGGAAAGACTCGTGCACGAAGAACTGGATAAGGGAAGGAAGGTTGCCATGGTCGGAGACGGGATTAACGACGCGCCTGCGCTAACTCGAGCCGACGTAGGCATAGCGATAGGCACAGGGTCGGATATCGCCTTGGAGGCATCTGATGTTACGCTTGTGAAGGGCGACCTCCGGGATGTCGTGCGGGCGATAGCACTTTCCAAAGCCACCATGAGCGCCATAAGGCAGAACCTTTTCTGGGCCTTCTTTTACAACATCCTCCTCGTTCCCGTTGCTGCGGGCGCGCTGCACTGGTTCGCGTGGCTGCCATCCCTAATACGCGACCTGCATCCCGTGCTTGCTGCCGCGGCAATGGCATTCTCCTCCGTCACGGTAGTACTGAACAGCCTCAGACTCTCAAGAAAGAAGGTAGAGTATGAACCACAATGAGCGTCTCGCTGCCAAAAAACATAGCAAAGCAACAACGCGGTTGTTGCGCTCCAAAAAGGGAGCAAATCGTCTTAAGGCTTTCTAAAAAGGAGAATCTGATGCCTGAAAAAATGCGCGTTCTATTTCTCTGCACGGGCAACTCCTGCCGCTCGCAGATGGCCGAGGGACTGCTGCGCCGTCTCGGCGGAGAAAAGTTCGAAGCCCGCTCGGCGGGAACAATTCCATCCTTCGTCCACCCGAGAGCGGTAGAGGTCATGGCTGAACTCGGGATTGACATCTCCCAGCATCGCTCAAAGCACGTTTCGGAGTTCGCGGGCGAGACTTTCGATTTCGTAATATCCTTATGCGGCGAGTCGAACTGCCCATCCTTTATCGGCAAGACAGGTACAAGCCTTCACTGGCCCTTTCCTGACCCGGTTGGTGCCGCAGGAAGCGATTACGACGTGCTCAAAGGGTTCCGCAGAGTCAGGGATGCTATTAAAGCGAAGATCGAGGAGTTCGTCGGAAACCCCGAATCTTTTGTATCACGCAGCCCCGATTTCTTTGTTAAACGTCCGGATTAGTCGGGAATTCCTCGAATAATTGATCTCGGTAAGGCCTATTCCGTCGACCACTCTGTGGGCCACTCGTTTTCCAGGAAATATCCTTTAGGATTGACGGGAATGCCGGCGATCCTTACCTCGTAATGCAGATGGACCCCTGTCGTTCGTCCGGTTTCACCCATCACGCCTATGGCTTCATTCCGGCGTACTTTCTGACCTGGCTTTACTAAGAATGCATCAAGATGACCGTAAACGGTTTCGATGCCGTTTCCGTGTGCGACTACGACGGCGTTTCCGTATCCCGACAGCTCGCCTGCTTGCGTAACGGTTCCGTCGGCGCTTGCCATTACAGGCGTGCCTTTTTTATTGGCAATGTCGATTCCCGGATGAAAAGCCGGCGTGTGCAGGAATGGGTCTATGCGGAATCCGAATCCGCTCGAGACGTAACCCTCAGTAGGTTTAATCGAAGGCGTATGATCCAGCAGATTCTGGTCTGTGGTAAGCCTGCCATCGACTTCTCCGAAGCTTTTCTCAAGGAAAAGGGCCCTGCGGGAAAGCTTATCTATTGACTGCTCGATATCGAAAACTTCCTCGTAACGCTTGCTGCCCATCATGCGCAGCTCCTCCATAGAAGGTTTCTCTACAGCGGGACCGCCGACGCCCAGCAAACGTTCATCCGGTAATGCGATATCCATGCCTTTGTATGTGCGAATCTGGGCATCGTGGAACTCCATGAAGGCAAGCATAATAGACATAGAATCCGCGTACTCTCTGAGACAAGAGAAGCGGTCCATGAGTTCGAGATTCTCCTCTTCAAGATGTTTCAGTTGAGAACCAGCTATTTGTTTGCTGGCGCAGCTTAGAATGGATTCGCCGCCTCCCACAAAGAACGAAAACAGGAATAAAGCTCCGCAAAAGAGAGCCCACATCGGAGCGGAAAATCTTAAGGACCTTAACCTTGGTCCGGCATCGACTATAATCGTTATCTTTCTTTTTATTATATCTTTAACACGCTTCACCATCATAAATTATACATCTAACCGGACGGCTGTCAAAGGCGATCAGGAAACTAAAGCCTGGCTACATCCTCGACTACAAGATTCAAAATCCTCGCCGCATCGCTTTGCGGGTGCTCCAGCACGTAGGGCTTTCCGCCGTCGGAAGCCTTAACTATCTCAGGATCAAGGGGTATTGCTCCAAGGAAAGGAACCGCCAGGTCCAGAGACGCTTGCTTGCCGCCTCCCTGCTTGAAGACGTCTATCACCTTCCCGCAATGCGGGCAAACGAGTCCGCTCATGTTCTCCACAATTCCGAGTGTCGGCACGTTCAACTGATTCAGGAAGCTCAGACATTTGCGTGAGTCAAGAAGAGCCACGTCCTGGGGAGTCGTTACTACCACCGCGCCAGATATATCGGGGATAAGCTGGGCAATCGACAGCGGTTCGTCGCCTGTTCCAGGCGGAGAGTCAATCACAAGAACATCGAGTTCTCCCCAGCGCACCTCGGCAAGAAACTGCTTCAAGAGGCCCATCTTTAACGGTCCCCGCCATATCACCGAATCGTCCCTGGATTTCAAGAGAGATGCGGTGCTTACGGCAACCAGGTTATCCATTACGGTTATGGGTTCTATGGTATTGTCCTCCGATACGCCCAAAGGCATTCCCTCGAACCCAAGAAGGTGCGCTACGGACGGTCCGTGGATGTCGGCATCCAGAATCCCGGTCTTAAGCCCTTTTTCCGCAGCAATGAGCGCGATGCTCGTAGCCACGAAGCTCTTACCGACCCCGCCCTTGTTCGAAAGCACGAGCAGCTTCCTTTTGATGCGTCCGAGATTCGCCTCGAGTTTGCGGTCAAGCTCCTCCTGTCTCCTCATCTGTTCTTCGGATTGTATCATTTGAATATCTCCTTGGCTCCTGATCAGCTTTTTTCGGAGAAGTTTCCTGTTTCTAGTGGTGTCCGCAGTCTGGCTGACTGCACTCCTTAAGCGTGCCGTTCGAATAGGCGCGAGCGGCCTCTTCGGCGTTTTCCGTCTCGGTGAAAACCGGCTTGATTCCGGCTCCAACCAGGTCCGCTACAGCTCTTCTGCCCATCCCGCGGGCGATTATGACCTCTGAACCAGCGAGGAGGGCAACGAATCTTTCGTGACTGTGGTGGACGCCGTGCTCGTGAGCGGAATCGTGACCGTGATCGTTGTGGTACGGGTTGTTCTCGACAAGTTCCTTTTGAAGTATTTTACCTTTTTCCGCTTCGAATATAATAAAATACCTGGCCCTGCCGAAATGGGGGGCAATCGTTGCTCCGTCATCCGAAGGTAGCGCTATTTTCACATGTTCTCCTTGTTATTCGTTTATGTCATCGAGACAGCACTCTATGCATTCATCGTAGAGCGCTTGCATCTTTTCGACGTGTTCTACTATGCAATCGAGTTTGTGACCTGCGGTTCCCGCTATACGCTCCCGGTTCAGAACTTCCTCTGCGGCTTTGACAGCCTCGCCCATCGCGAAAAGCGCTTTTATTTTCAGATGCAGCCTTTCCGATTGCATGATCCATCTCCTTCATTTTGTCAGGCCTGCAACTCCTCTATTAA
The DNA here is from genome assembly GCA_012517375.1 of bacterium. NCBI lineage: Bacteria > bacterium. Next base: position 53,405 of record JAAYVC010000037.1, read on the forward strand.
CTTCTTTAGTCTGCGGGCCTGGGCTTCGACAAAACGTAAACGCTCTCTAAGCAGTTCCGTGTCGGTTTCTCCTGATGTCTCCCCACTAAATCCTTTGATTCCCCAACCGAGGCACCTGTATCCTCTCATGCGATATCCCATATTCGATCTTGATAATCTCCTGCCCCATAAAGGACCTGTTCCATCTCCACAAGGCATAGCTACTCCTTTCTTTCTTCTGAACTTTTAACCGCATTCCTTCCCCAGCATCTGCGCCGACCGTGAAAACCCGAAGCGGCCGATTCTACAAGGTAATTGCCGCCGTTTACCTCGATGCCCTTGCCATCTATTACCGCACTAACGATTTTCTTGCGTGCAATCTCCAGAAGTCTCGACAAGGTGGGCCTCGATATCTCCATCCTCGAGGCCGCTTCCTCAAGATACATTGCCTCCATATCGACCAGGCGCAAGGCCTCGAGCTCATCATGTGTTACTATCACAACCTCGAGTTCCCTCATCGGGATTCCCTTGGGCCCGAAGAAACCTATTCCGTACTCGCTAGCTATTCTTCTGCATTTACAGGGGCGGGGCATCGCAAATTCTCATTATGAACATATGTTCATTATAACAATCAAGAACGCGAAGTCAAGGTTCACTAAATCCAGGAGATCTCCTGGTCTTGCGTTATCGTTTATATGGGTTAGAATATCCCAAAACTAAAGGAGAATGAATGACTGTTGAAGAAGCAATCAAGACGGCTATTGAATACGAGACCAAAGTCCGGGATCTTTACAACGAGGCTTTGTCTAAAGCGACCGATCCGGACGGCAAACGTATCTTTTCGTTGATGGCGTCAGAGGAACAGCATCATCTCGACTACCTCTACGCGAAACTCGCGAAGTGGCAAGCATCCGGAGAATTGACCATTGAGGGCCTCAGAACGGCCCTGCCGTCCAGAAAGAGAATCGAAGAGGGCGCAAAGGCCATGCAAGCCCAGGTAAGCAAGAGGGACTACGGAGAAGAGATTAACATGCTCGAGGAGGCGCTCGAGGCCGAGAAGGTAACCTCCGCTTTCTACCGCAAGATGGTCTCCGAACTTGCAGGCGAGGCGCAGAAGATGTTCGCGCACTTCGTCGAGATAGAAGAAGGCCATCTGGCGCTCGTGCAAGCGGAGCTGGACTCCGTAGGCAGAATGAGCTACTGGTTCGGCCTAAGAGAGTTCGATCTCTATGGGGATAAATAATACTCCAAGAAATTCCACGGGAATTTCTTGGAGACCCCGAATAAGTATATGAGTTTGTGATTCAGCCATGCCCTTGGAAACAAGCAAGCTGTAGAGATCTGTTGAGATGAATGACATCGAAGATTTCAAGAAAGAACGTGAGCGGCTTCACAAGAAGGTAATGGAGTTCGCCGGAAAGAACATGAAGGCGTTCCATCATCTGGATTTCGAGACCTACGGTCCGGGAGCGCTGGACGCGAAGACCAAGGAGATGATGGGGCTGGTTGCCTCGCTTGTTCTTCGTTGCGAGGACTGCATAACCTACCACCTCTCAAGGTGCAAGGAGGAGAAGGTATCCTCTAAGGAGCTTGAGGAGGCAATGATGATAGCGCTTATGGTAGGCGGTTCTATCGTTATTCCTCATCTCCGTAAAGCGGTTGATGAATGGTACGAAATGAATCCAGAGGAGGAAAGTTGAAGCTCACCGAAGAAGAAAAGAAAATGCTTTTCTCAACCCTTATCCACGAAGTTAGCTCCGCGGCGCGGAGCTCAGAAGACCCCAGAGTAGTATTGAAGTCAGTTTGCGATCTTCTCAAGGACAAAGTTCCGTACTACGACTGGGTAGGATTCTACCTGACCAATCCGGACGCTGAAAGAGAGCTTGTTCTCGGCCCTTTTGCTGGCGCACCCACAGAACACGTGCGCATCTCTTTCGGTCAGGGGATATGCGGACAGGCTGCCGAACGCAAGCAGACCTACGTCGTGCCCGACGTCTCAAAAGAAACCAACTATCTTTCATGCAGTCCGACAGTCAAATCCGAGATAGTACTGCCTATCCTCAAAGAAGGCGAGGTAATGGGCGAGCTTGACATAGACTCCCATACTGTTGACGCCTTCTCCGAGGAGGACAGGGCGTTTCTCCTGAAGGTCTGCCTTGCGGCGTCCAGGCTCCTTTACCGCGCTCGGGGATAGAAAGGTTATTTCACCTTTCCCTGACTCCTTCCTGTGTATGGCGAAGCGAAGAAATACTAAAAGGGAAGCACTTTCCCCTGAGTCCGGGCGAGCAGCCTGGAATGGTCCTGCGAATCCATCTCAAAGCTGCACGCTCAGTCGTTGTAAAGGTCTGCGGAACAGCCCATGAATGCAGGGTAATCACGAGAAGGATGATCTGAAGCGAACGCTTGTTAACATTGGGTGCGTATCTTGACAACTGGGAAAGGCTAGGTATCCTAACAACCCGAAAGGATATATATGGATGAGACAAAGAAGAAAGTAAGGCTGCTTACGAAACAGGTGCTCATGAGGCGAGTTATTATCGCCATTATCCCATGCGTGCTTGCATCCATTTATTTCTTCGGGTGGCGCTCGCTCGTCATGGTTGTAGTTTCGTGCGTTACCGCCTTCCTTGTCGAGTTCATATTCACCCGGGTGCGCAAACCGCAGGAGCCAGTCTCAGAGGCTGTTTTCGTCTCGGGAATCATCTACGCCCTTATCATGCCGCCGACCGTGCCCTGGCACGTTCTCGTGATAGGAATCTCATTCGCTATCCTCTTCGGCAAGATGGTTTTCGGAGGTTTCGGCCGCAACATATTCAATCCGGCCATGGCAGGCAGGGCGTTCGTCTACATCTGCTTTCCTGTGGCTCTCACTTCGCAGTGGGCAAGGCCAGCCGCTTTCCCCTGGGGTGCGCTCAAGATGTGGAGCACATCATCCCTTCCCGATGCAATTACTGCAGCAACCCCTCTCGCACTCGTCAAAGCCGGCGCCGCCCCCCCTCCGCCCCTCCTCGACCTTTTATTCGGCAACATTGCCGGCACGATGGGTGTTACCAGCGTTATCGCCATTCTTGCAGGAGGGCTCTACCTTTTCATCTCCGGCACTGCAAACCGCTGGCTTACGCTCGCAACCATCGCGGCGTACGCCGGGTTCGACTTCCTGTTCGTCCTTCTGGGAGTCAAGACAGCCATGCCCGTACTGCCTGCCCTGCTGGGCGGCGGCTTCCTTTTCGGCGCATTCTTCATGGTTACTGATCCCGTATCCGCTCCGCAGACCACCCAGGCAAAGATTATCTACGCCGCGATAGTGGGAACCGCGGCATCCGTGATCGGAACACTCTCCGTATTCAACGGCGGCTTCATGTTCGCGCTCCTTTTGGGAAACATGTTAGGCCCCATAATCGATTACGTCTTCAAGGAACGCGCAAAGCGAAAAAAGGAACGCCAGAAATCAGAAGCAAAGCCCGCAGAGCAGCCGGCAGGGGGACCGTCATGAGCACACCCTTAAAGGAGAGGGGCTGGTTCTCTATAGTCTTCATGTTCAGCCTTACCGCTATAGCGAGCGCAATCCTCATCATGCTCGCCGGCCTCACCAGGCAAAGGGTCGATGCAAACCAGAAGCTTTCCTTTGAGCGGTCGGTGCTGGAAGCTGTCGGCGAGACGGTTCCTAAGGGAGCATCCGGAATCGAGGTTAACAAGATTTACAACTTACGCGTTAAAGATACCGTGGTCGCTAAAGACACATTCCTCGTGTATCATGCCAGCGATTCAACACTTTCATACATCATTCCGCTCTCAGGCGCAGGTTTCTGGGACAAGATTTCGGGCGTCATCGCGCTCGCCCCGGACAGGAGAACGGTTATCGGCATCTCCTTCTACCAGCAGAACGAAACGCCCGGACTGGGCGGCGAAATAATGAAGCCCTATTTCAAGAACCAGTTCAAGGGGAAGAAGCTTGCGGAAAGCGGAATCCCTATCGAGCTAAGACCGGTCGGAGCGCCTCTGGACTCAAGCTCGGTTGAAGCTATAACGGGCGCCACGCAAACCTCCACCAGACTCATGAAGTTCGTCAACGCAAGGCTCGACGCCTGGAGAAGGAGCGCAAAGTGAACTCGTCTCCCAAGAGCGCGTCCAAGATAATATCCGACGGTTTGTGGGGCGACAACCCGGTTTTCCGCCAGATTCTCGGTATATGCAGCTCGCTCGCGGTAACCAACCTCGTTCTCAACACGCTTGTCATGGGTTTCGCGCTCACCCTGACGCTGGGGCTTTCGAGCATAACGGTTTCGCTGCTGCGCAACCTTATACCGCGCAGGGTCAGAATGATGGTCGAAACGCTCATAATGGCGTTCTATGTCATCCTCTTCGACCTTGCCTTGAAGGCCTACTGGCCGGATATGAGCCGCAACCTTGGACCGTATGTCGGATTAATCATCACCAACTGCATACTCATGGGCCGCGCCGAGGCTTTCGCCATCTCTCAAAAACCGTGGCCTTCCTTTCTCGACGGCATCTTTAACGGGCTCGGCTACTCGTTCGTGCTTCTCGTCATCTCCGTTTTCCGCGAGATCATAGGCATGGGCAGCCTCCTGGGCATCCCGATGCCGTTCTTCTCCACACCGGCCTGGGACCGCTGGATTATCATGGTCATGCCTCCAGGCGCGTTCTTCACCCTTGCCGTTGTCGTATGGATATTCCGCTCCGTAAAGAAACCTCAATCCGATGAAACAAAGAAAGGAGCTTCATGAACTTCGGGAACGAGATGCTTGGCGCAGTAGCGATACTCTTCGCAGCAGTATTCACGGATAATATTCTCCTCGCCCGCTTCCTGGGTATGTGCTCGTTCCTCTCCGTATCGAGGGAGGTAAAGACCGCACTCGGTCTTGGAACGGCTGTCGTGTTCGTTATGACCTTCACGAACCTTCTGAACTGGCTCGCTTACTACTACATACTAGTTCCCCTGCACCTCGAGTTCCTCCGCTTCATCCTCTTCATCATCATCGTCGCCGCCTTCGTGCAGTTTCTCGAGATGGTCATCGAGCGCTACTCGCCAACCCTATACCAGAACCTCGGGATATTTCTGCCGCTCATAACAGTAAACTGCGCGATACTTGGCGCGGCGCTCTTCATGGTGATTCGCGAATACAACCTGCTGCAGGCGGTCGCCTTCGGGCTTGGCGGCGGTCTTGGCTGGATGCTTGCGATTGTCGCGATGTCGGGCATAAGACAGAAGCTTGCGAACTCGCGAATACCTCTGGGGCTCCAGGGACCGGGAATAACCCTCATCATCGCTGGGTTCATGGCGCTTGCATTCATCGGTTTTACGGGCGTTCTTTCGGGAAGATGATACAAATGCCTCTTTTCGTCGAAGGGAAGAAAACCGGAGTTATACTTGGTAGCCGGGAAAGACGCAGCACCCTTGACCTTTTGCGCTTCAGAGACTTCCTAATCCTTGAAAAAACCAAGAAGGAATCGAATGGCTAATGCGCTGATCTCGATACTCGTAGTGAGTGCGGTAGGTGCATTTCTCGCGGCGCTTCTTGTAATAGCCGAGCGCTTCATTGCAAACTACGGAGAAGTCGAGATAGACATAAACGCAGGCGAGAGAACGTTTTCCGTAAAGGGAGGCAGTTCGCTGCTCGAGACTCTCAAGGCTCAGAAGATATTCATACCATCGGCATGCGGCGGCCGCGGCACCTGTGCGTACTGCAAGGTCAGGGTTCTTGAAGGCGGCGGACCCCTGCTTCCTACAGAGGAACCCTACATCGACAACAAAGCCCGGTCGGAAGGCGTACGCCTTTCATGCCAGGTCAAGGTACGCAGCAATCTAGCCATCCGGATACCGTCGGAGCTCTTCTCAATCAAGGAATACGCTGGCGTCTGCGAAAAGATAACGGACTACACCTACGATATAAAAGAATACCGCATTAAGCTTACCGATCCAGGGGAGATAGCCTACACGCCCGGCCAGTACGTTCAGTTCCTTGCGCCCGCCTACAAGGGCAGCCCGGAGGAGGTATACCGCGCGTACTCCATCTCCTCAGACCCTTCCGAGAAGGATCACCTCGAATTGATTGTCCGCCGGGTCACGGGCGGAATATGCACAACCTATATGTTCGATCATCTTAAAGAGGGTTCCGAAGTCCGCATAAACGGTCCGCACGGCGAGTTCTACCTGCGCGATACGCAGGCGCCGATAATCTTCATTGCGGGAGGTTCGGGCATTGCGCCTATAAAGTGCATGCTTCACCATATGCATAATACCGCCAATTCCCGCAAGTCAATCTTTTTCTTCGGCGTGAGGACTCTAAAGGACCTCTTTCTTTCAGACCGGATGAGCGCATTCGAGAAGGAACTGGCGGAATTCCGTTTCGTGCCGGTCGTATCCGAACCGGAAAGCGCGGACTGGAGGGGCGAGAGAGGGAGGGTAACGGATGCTGCAAAGAAATACCTGGAGTCGCAACCTGATGCCGGAAATTACGAGGGATACCTTTGCGGAAGCCCGGGCATGATTGATTCCGCTATAGCCGTGCTTACCTCTCTCGGGATACCCCTCGATAAAATCTATTATGACAAGTTTTCATAGGTTGGAGAGATGAAGAAATCACCGCAGATGAAGAAGCTTGAGGAGACGCTTCGGGAATCCAAGCTCTCCCTGGCGGGATTCCTCGGCAACGACGCCAGAGACCTCACGGAGATCCTCGACGCAGACGCCCGCGAGGTCGCCTCGCTCGGTCTTACCATGGAAGAGATAGCCGAAAGGATGCATGAGCTTACCGAACTCGCAAAAGCGGAGCTAGGCGCAAGCTGCAGCGTATCTGGTAATATCGAGGTCTGCGCGGATGACAACCGCGGCCTCATACCCTGTCCGTGGCCTCACGGCGCGCTTTGCCAGAAGACGGTTACGACAGCCACGCGTGTCGACCTTGGGAAAAAAATACAATGGTCCGATCTTTCCATACATCTTATCATGGAGCACGGATTCTTTCAGGGCAAGGGCTCTCCCTTCAGGCTGGAGCCTCGCGAGCTGGTTGAAATTATCTTCGGATAGAGTATCATTTGATGCGATTGTCTAATCCTTCCGCACTCATAAAGAAGGATAATCTGAAATATTAAAACATGGAGTTAGTGATGAAAAGATACGTATGCAACGTTTGCGGATACGTTTACGACCCGGCAGAAGGCGATCCTGAGCACGATATATCTGCTGGTACACCCTTCGAGGAACTGCCTGCGGACTGGACCTGTCCGGTTTGCGGAGCCTCCAAAGACGAATTCTCGCCGGAAGATTGATTTGTGAATAACTACATTCGACATTGAAGGGCAACATCAAGTTTAGCGACTTCAGATAACAAAGCGGCCTTGCTTTGCCGCGATGCCTGACGAAGCCGGTTCGTCTTATGCGAACCTGCGTGTCCGGCTCCCAGTCTCCGAACCTCGCTTTCGCCTCGACCTCAACGGGTCTCCCATCTATCTCTATGCGCTTGATTATCTTAGACTTATGCTTGCGGGAGGCATGCCCTTTCCGCTTGCGTCGCTTGTGAGAGCGTCGAAGACAATCTATAAGCGCTTCCCGGTCAGGAGTTGTGTGGCGGTGAATAGAGTGGCAGATGGCCTCATGACTGATGGATAAGCCAGGCTTATCTATCCTGCCCGCTATCTGCTCCGGCTGTCAGTCTTCCTTGAGCTTAACGGCTACATATTCCCCGCTTGCATCGCTCTTCAACCTCTCCTTGAGGATTTCAAAGTTTATTCGTAAAAACCCTCTGCCAGGGTTCATTAATCATATGATGAGTTAAGCCGCTCAATAAACCGTGAAAGAGTAAGCTGTCGCTACCTTACAAGAACTACGCGCTCCCTCAAGCTTGCTTTTCCGGTTTCGAACCTGATGAAGTAGACGCCCGAACTCAGATGATGCCCTCGGTCATCGGTTCCATCCCAGACGACCTTGTAACAACCCTGGGTTTTTGGACCGTCAACAAGGCTTCTTACTACCTGTCCTGCTGCATTATATATCTTAATCGAAGCATTGCCTTCAAGACCAAGCTCGTATGAGATCTCCACATTGTTCCTTAGAAGGTAGGAGGAGAGCGTCAACTGAATCTCCTCATCTCGCTCTAGCTCGCTCACACCAGGCACCGAATCATCCGGATAAAGCTCTACGTGCTTTCCAGGTGCCATGTCTCTTCCCGCAAAGGCTGGATAATCGGGTGCGTAGCGCCGTATCTTGAAAACAGAATTGCTGTAAACTGAATCTCCCTGCCAGACCGGGCCGCTGTCCGTGACCGGATCGATATAACGCCAAACGATATCGCCCTCCGGAGTCACCTCGAAGAACTCGCCAGAGGGTCCTTTGCAGGCAAGCGTATTGCCGTTAGGCAGACGCTGCGCCCCGCAGATGTAGGGGACGAAGAAATCCCCTGGAATCGGCGCGGTATAAGTCCATGCGAGTCCGGTCGGACCCCATGGCTGCTTGCCGATATAATTGCCTTCTTCGTCGACCGGAGGCTTGAATTCATCCAGCGACGAGTAGGGTCTGCCGGACTGAACAGAACCGTTGTTGAAGAAGATGATGTTGCCTTCTCCTGGACAGCCGGGCTCTATCCAGTTGGCGTCGTGCCCGCCGAAGATCTTCTGGTCGTAAGAATAACCCCTGTCGTAATATGCAGGATTTCCCCAGCGGTACAGCAGGTCGCCGCCCCTTCCGTACCTGCCGCCTGTATGCCCTTTAGCCTCTTGTGTTGTCGTGGAGTGATCGATTACCCATACTTCGTTGTAGAAGGGGGTAGTCAGGATGATCTGGTCCAGTTCCTTGTTGTATTTGACGGAGTTGAGGTGAATGAAATCGGATGTGAATACGTTGCGCGCGTTGAGGTCAATTCGTTCGGGATGGTCCGCTACTTTCCCGTAGTTGTTAACCATTGAATCGTAGTCCTGCACAAGGTGATCCCAGGCATGCCACTGCCATACGATGTTGCCGCTGTCCGCACCTACTGGTTCAACTTCTATGACGTAATCGGGGTAAAGGGACAGACCGTGCAGCTTGCTTATATCTGCGCCTGCCAGAATGGCTTCCGTGTTACTTTTTATCTCCCACGCTATCATCAGCACGTTTCCTGAGGGAAGTATCTCAATGTCGTGGTGCGAAAGGTATTTGTCTCCTGAGTACTCGAAATTCCATACCATATTGCCGTCCCAGTCGAACTTCTGAATTCCGCCCGTAGCCCCTCCCCCGTTTAACACGGGATGCTGGCCTGTATACATGGACCGGTAAAGGTAACCGTCATCTGACAAATATGCCACTCCGCCAAGTCCCGGAATATGGTCTGATTCCCATGAACGTATCTTTCTGCCTTCGTTGTTTATGAGATAGGTTTCATACCAGTAGGCAGGCGAAAACAGCGTGTAACCCTTGAAAGAGGCTGAATCGTTTACAAACACGCCTACCGTCTGCTTTACTGCGGAAAATAGGCAAGTAGTCAGTATTAAATAAACCAAGACTAAAACTTTCTTTTGCATTAATCCTCCTTGGAGGTTAAGTGACGTTTACTAAGCGCATGCGATTTTAATTTACCAGAACTATTCGTTTCGTCAGACTTGTCTTGCCGGTTTCAAGCTTTATGAAATATACCCCCGATTCCAGGCTTCGACCTCTGAAATCGGTTTCATTCACATCTATCTGGTAAGAACCGGACGTCTTATTCTCATTTGCGAGCGTCTTTACCAGTTGACCGGTGGCGTTGTATAGCTTTATTGAGACATTTCCGGGAAAGTCAATCTCGTATGAGATTGCCGCGAAGCCTTTGGCAATGCCGGGAGCGTATAGCGAAGCACCGCTCTCGGGCACCGACTCCGTAACCCCCGCCAGCTCGATGGGTTCCTTTGGGGTCATATCCCGACCGCTGAATGCTGGATAGTCGGGCGGATACCTTCGTATCTTGAAAACAACATTGTTCACGATTGAATCGCCCTGACGAGCCGGTCCGTATTCGTTGACCGGGTTGATGTAAAGCCACACGACTTCGCCTTCAGGAGTAACCTCGAAAAACTTGCCCAAAGGACCGTTGCAGATAAGGGTATTTCCGTTCGGGAGTCTCTGGGCGCCCGATATAACCGGCGCAAAAAAATCACCTGGGTTAGGCGCTGAGTAGGACCAGTAAAGCTCATCGGGGCCGAATCGGGAACCGTCAAGAACGTAGTTGCCGCTGGAATCTACCGGGGTGGCGATTTCATCCGCAGAAGAAAAGCCACGTTCGGGGCCGTTGTTGAATACAAGCATGTTGCCGGATCCGGGCACGCCTTCGGCAATCCACTGGGCGTCATGCTGCTGGAAAAGGATTTGATCCTCTGGAGTACCACTGTCGTATATCTGCGGATTACCCCATCTGTAAAGCAAATCGCCGCCCTTTCCTCTCTTGCCTCCTGAATGTCCCTGGGCTTCAGCCGTAGTAGTACCATGATCGATTACCCATATCTCGCTGTAAGTGCGGCTCGAAAGAGCTATCTGATCCAGCTCTTCATTATAATCGATGGAGTTTAAGTGGATGAAATCGGGCTGGTAAAAAGTCTGTGCGTTAATATCAATCAGTTCTGGATGGTCTCTCACTATCCCGTAGTTACCCTTCGAAGGGTCATAGTTTTGAACCAGGTGGTCCCATAAGCGCCATTGCCATACTATGTTACCTTCAGAACTACCTGTCGGTTCGACCTCAACGATGTATTCAGATAACAAATCCCCAGTCAGAAAATCGGGATTCGCTCCAGCCTCGATTGCCTGGTCGCGTTTGATTGTCTCCATGGCTATAATGAGTACGTTGCCCGAAGGCATAACCTCAATATCGTGGTGGGAGCCAGGAATCTCATAATGCCACACCACATTGCTTTGCCAGTCCAGCTTCTCCACCCCTCCTCCTGAAGAGCCTACAGGCGGTGAACCGGGAACAACAATAGCCCGGTAAAGATAGCCGTCCGGTGCAAGATACGCCATGAGCCCCGGCTTATAGCCTGAGTTCCAGGAGTGGACCAGGTTGCCGTCATTATCTATAAGGTAGGTTACATAATTTGTGTTGGGCGAGAAAAGGGTGTAGCCTTTGGAGGATTCCTCCGAGTTGATTAAAAGCCCTATAGTCTTTTTTGCATGCAAGTTAAACGCCGCAATGAGCAAAAAAATATACGCCGAAAGGGCTTTATTACTCATTCGTTCTCCGCAAGAAGTTTATTATCAAAACATACATCCTTCAATTAAAAAACCGCAAACACAACCCAACCACTTTTTTAATTCACCCGTTTCCACCTCACCATAAAAGATGCGAAAGATTCTACCTCGATTATAGGGGTTGGGGTAAGCATGTCAATACGTACTATTAAATACAGTATGGATTACATGAAAGTTTGTAGCGTTCAACACTTGACAGGAATTCATTATACATTACAATAGACCGTGAATTTTTCCAACCAAGTCTTAAAGAAGATACTATGGGCGGTTTCAGGCACATTGATATTCATTGCTTGTTTTCCTGCGCTGCCCTTTTCAGTTATATATGTTGAAATAACCCCTCCAGGAGATACTTCAGGCACTACGTTGAAGGCGAGCATCGAAACCGAAGGTAAGGGAAAAATCACAGTAGAATGGATGAACGCCCGTTACGATTCGGTTAAGGTTGCGAAAAGGGAAGATATTGTAACAGATACGGCAGGCGTTTACTCCTCAATCATCTCGTCCGACCTCGGCTGGTACTGGATAAATATCTATAACGAAGGTGATTCGCTGCTTTGGCAGACGGACAGCGTCTTCTGCGGACCGGATAGCTCCCTGCCCATCGTTCATTTTTCGCCTAATCCTGAATCGGGCGCAGTACCGCTGACGGTGACTTTTTCAAATGTAACCAAAAAAGACGCTTATACTAGATGCCGCTGGGACTTCGGAGACGGGGCCGCGTCATCGGACTGGGAACCAGTCCATACGTACGACAGTCCTGGAGTGTTCGTTGTAAAACTAAGCGTCTGCAATCTAGCCGGCTCTTCGTCGGATTCAGCTGTAATAAAGGTCACCGAGCCCTTATCGGTGAGTTCAGTAGAGATTAACCCGCACGGAAGTTCATCGAAAACATTACTTACCGCTTCGATTCAGGTCAAGGGCGGAGGTGATCTCAAGGTTTGCTGGCTCAACGCCGTGTACGACAGCGTCAAAACCGTTTTTACCGATGTTATAACGGTAGACTCTAACGGCGCTTACGAATCAACGTTCGACTCCGATCTAGGCTGGTACTGGATCGATATCTTCGATGAGGAAAACTCGCTTTTATGGCATACGGATTCTGTTTTCTGCGGTCCTGACTCCACCGTACCCGAGGTTGTATTTGCGCCCAGCTGGCTCTACGGATCGCATCCTTTGACCGTGGATTTCTACAACCAAACCAGCAAGAACGAATACACAAAATGGTTGTGGGACTTCGGGGACGGATTCACCACCAACTCCGACTGGGAACCCACTCACACTTACGAAAACGCCGGACAGTTCATGTCCAGGCTCTACGTTTACTGCCTGGCAGGCTCATCCGTCGATTCGACACTGATATTCGTCTGGTGAATAAACCCAGAAATAACGCCGGGAGGTTTTTCTGGATACCAGCATTCGTTTGATGGGAATATTCGCGATAAAATCGAAAACGATTTAGGCAGGTCCTGAATTCACTCTTTTTTTGCGGAATAGACTTCAAGTTTTGCAATCATCCCCCTAGCCCAGCGTTCTAGAAGCCCTATGTAGTATGAAGGCCGCGTTTGGAGATCGTCCTGAATATCATACCAGTCCCTGGCTACACTCACGACTTGCTTATCGATTAAATCGTCAAGGTAATCAAGAATGTCATTTTTTCGTTCAAAGTATCTGCCGCGGACGACTAAAATCCAGTTCTGAAGAGCGAAGAAGCAACTGTAGAAATTGGACCTCAGGCCTGATACAATACTGGACAAGCTTTCGCCGAACATCAAAAGATGCCGGGCAATATGCAGGTTATCGCACGCTTTCATCTTGATATCGATAACAAGATCTTCGGCGCTTGGTGCAGGTATTAATCCTTCGACTGACCCGTAAACGGGCTTGCAGCCATTAAAGAAAAGCTGAGCCATGTGAAACGGAGGAGTCTGCTTAAGTTCTTTTACTGAGACAAGAATTCCTCCTGGTTTGAATTCGTCGGATGAGAGTTCACTGAAGATATCACGAAGGGTTCGTATATCATTATCGGCACAAACATCCAGCATTACCAGGCAGTCGATATCGCTTTTACGGTGGGGTTCCCCGCGAGCCCAACTTCCTATGTGGCCTATGAATTTGAGTCTTTCCCCGAAGGCAGCCATTAACTTTACTAAGAGCGCTTCGAGCCATGCGTCAACCTGCGATTGATTAAGCATTAGCCTACTTCCGGCTCATTTTTTTTCTCTCGAACCGAAATAGCCAATGGTAAAAAAAGCTGCAAGAATCGCCTGCATAACCCACGATAAGATCATCCGGGAAGCGGATATCAATCCTGTGATAACGCTGTAGATGTTAGCTGCGGCAATCCCCAGTATCACGACGATGGTAAGGAGAGCAACTCCACGTCTTTCAATCGGTTTTATACAGGCCCAGATGAGCAGAAGAGTCCAGCCCAGCATGAGCGCCGCGCCCATCATCATGGCGTAGCGGTAAGTCGGGCTGAAGCCGGAAAACCCCCAGAGCACTCGCGCCAGCTCGGGGATAAGCATTACAGGAACCATCACTGCATCTATTAAGGCTCCGAGTATGTATGCCGCTCTCAGCCATGCTCTTGCCTTGTGCTCTTTCATGCATCCTCCTAGCAGGCGCGTTCTTTTGCGCCTTCAATCATCGCCCGGAGCGCCTGGATTCTGCCTATGTGAAGGGCGGTGTGGCAGGCTGTTATAAAGAGCCAGTGCGCTATTGAAAGCTTATCCTCAGAGCTTGCAGGGACGTTGTGGAAATCCGACGAGGTAAGCGAATCGATATATTGGTGCGATTTCCGGCGAACATCCTTGACCCATTCAAAGACATCCTCCAGAGGTTCAACCCACTTGCGAAGGTGTTCGGAAGGACACCATTCAACACCAAAAACCTCGTATCTTGGCGGAATGACTTGATCCTTTTCGCCCATAAGAAACCTTGAAATATGATAACTCTCACGGTGTGCTATGTGTCCGACCTGCCATATAACAGGCAGACTGTTCTCGTCGGGAACCCAGTACAGCTGATCCGCAGACAACCCTTCAATCTCCTTCAAGGGGTCGGCGTACCAGAACCCGTCTCCGTAAAGGAAGCGAGCGAGTTCTTTCAAATCGGGCATATCCTCCTCCTACTTTTTTATGGATTTCACGAAGTACTTAATCATCACGCGCGAATCATCCACGCGTTCGGTTTTGAAAAACTCTCTTGCTGTTTCTTCAAATGACTTCCTTGAAAAACCTATATGGGGTCTTCCAAGATACTCCTCGAGTCTGACCATCAAAGAATAATGCTTATGTTCCGGATTGGGAATATCGAGCGCTAATCTCGAATTAGGCCTGAGAATCCTTGAAAGCTCCCCAAGGGCGTCCTTGACGTAAGGCAATGAACAGTACTCAAGGACGCCAATCATCATCGCGATATCAAAGAAATCATTGTCAAACGGCATCGAAGAGACATCGGCCAAAAACAGACCGCCCACGGAGACGCCCTTATCGTGAGCGTACTTCCGCATAGCTTCGATAAGAGCCGGGCTTATATCAACGCCATAATACACAGAAGGCCACTTATCGAATCCATAGCTTGCAAGATTAGCCGAGCAGCCGGCATCCAGAAAGCGCATTCCGGCTTGAGGCGAGAGGTAATCCTTTATATCCGGGTTTGCGCTGCCGCATCCTCTGGCGTTTCCCAGGAATTCCTTGAAATCCGGAGAAGTCCTGAACTCCAGAGGAAGAGCTGCCATTGGATCAATTCCCCGCTTATACTGTTCGACAGTCGTGTCGTAGGCTTTGCGAATCCGTTCGAGCTGCTGGCTTGTTTCTTCATCCACTAACCGCCCTCCTTGCCGAGAGCGTCGCCTTCAGCTCTTTTGATACCTCTCGCCATTGCCAAGAAAATCGTCATGATTACTCGACTGACCCTTTTATCAGGGCGTCACGGATGGCTGCAAGATAGGCTTTTGAAGTCACGGTGGCGCCTGATATTACATCAACCTTCAATGATTGCCTGGCAACAACGGTATCGAGAATCGCCTGTCCTTTGCGGGAGTATTCGTTTCCGCTAAAAGCCTTGACAATTTCTATTGATTCAATCTTGTGACCACAAACAGTAACCGCTACGGTGTACTTCATTACGCCCACAGGGTGCGAACCCTGGTATGTTCCGTCTGAGACTTTGCTTAAATCAACGTCCGCAATCTCCATAGCCATGGTTTTTTCCACTTCCTTAGCCGTTCCGCAGCCGGAAAAGAATGCAATAAATGCCAAGGCAAGAAGAATTATCGTTTTTTTAGACATCTCAATCCTCCGTTAACTTCTCAACAAGGTTCTTCCTATCCGGATACCTTCTCATCAAGTCTCTCCTGTTTCCTTGCTCGTACTCGGAGTAGTCGAACCCGGGGGCCATGGTTGTTCCCATAAGCGCAAATCGTCCGCCAGGCGAGAGGATGGCTCCCTGCCATGTTCCAGCGGGCACAACCACCTGCAATCTCTGACCGTAAGCGATATCGGGACCAATCTGTACAACCTCAGACGATCCATCTGGCCGGAGCTGGAGCTGCGTAACCGGGTCGCCCAGATAGAAATGGAATATCTCATCAGTAGGGAGTCTATGCATGGCTGAACGCTGGTCAGGCGTAAGGAGATAGTATATTGCCGAGCCGAAGACCTTGGCGGATTTATACCTGGGGGGGAGAGCCTCGCGCGGGATCACTTCGGTGGAGCGGTATGACTGGCAATAGTACCCGCCCTCCATCTCGAGGCGCTCAAGACCCAGCAAGCGGATTATCTCATCCGCCGTCAAATCCCGCATTTACTTCATACCCTCCTTCAAAGCGTTCTCTATGCACTTAAGGTATGCCTTGGATGTCGTAGTGGCGCCTGTTATTACATCCACATTGAGCGACTGATGAGCTACTACGGTATCGACTACGGCCCGGGCCTTTACCGCGTAAGGAGTACCGGTAAAAGCCTCGATAATATCAATCTTTTCTATCCTGTGGTCCTTGACTGATACTTCAACGAGAAATTCAGCGTCCACATAGGAATATGAACCTTGATAAACGCCGTCTTTAATCTTTGAAAGATCTATATCTTCAATACGCATCTCGCGTGTTTTCTGCACTTCCTTGCGGAAACCGCAGCTTGCATTTAGTAACGCCGCAATCATCACTATAAAAATCGGAAACAATTTTGTCATCGCTAAACGCCTTTTTTAGATTTTCTCCAGCAGAAGTTGCGCAAGAAGCCTGCGCCGCTTGGAATATATATCACTTCTTTCGGAGCGCTTGAGGGACCTTTCAAGAACAGGAGCGGCATGCTTGATCTCCGATAGGGCGGTCGGCGCTTCAATTTCATTTAGAGCAAGCAATGTATAGTAAAAAGGGAACCTGCGCCACTTGCCGCCCTCAAGGCGGTGAGCCTTGAGGGCCTTGACGCCTCTTTCCAGCAGCTCCTCAGGATTCCTGAGCCTGCCGACAAGGGCGTGGCGCCACACGGAGACCGTGCATGCGCCGCAGCAGTAGGTTCCTGAGTTGTACGAGTAGGAATTGAGTCTTTCCTGAATGCCTGCGGTTGCTTCTTCCAGTGCGTTCAGGATGCCCCTGTCCTGTACTTTAAGGAGATTCAGCGCTCGACAGGCCTCCTCGCCAAGAACATGCGATGTTCCTGCGCCTGTGGTTATGCGCTCGCCTGTAAAAACCTTGATGCCATCCTTTAAGTCCTTGTCTGTGGGTGCGAACATGTTTGCGTAGGAACCGTACAGACCATGTCTTGCGGCTATCCACTCTGCAGCCTTTAACCTTTCATCCTTAGGGAGACTGACGCCCGAAAAAAAAGCGTCGTTCAAGGCGTCGATAGTTTTTGCTAGACTTGACGGATAAATGATCTTCACGCAGTCCTCCAGTTAATTTACTGAATTATGCACTCCATCCCTATTCTGTCAATATGAATCAAGGTCCTTGCCAGAGACCACTTCACCGTCGTAATGCTCCCTAATCTCAGCTAGAAGTTCATCATCGCTTGTTCCCCAGTAGAGCTGATGGTATAAAACGAGCAGTCCTGGCTTGGCGGCATTTGCAATACCGGCAAGCTGACTGGTTGAAGTGTGCACTTGCGAGTGGTAGGCTTGCCAGTCCGGCGTGCGGCGGTTGAAACCTGCGACTGAATAAACCTCGTGAACCAGAATATCGCATCCTTTTGCCTTCTCAATTAAAATATCGGATGGAGCCGTATCTGAAGAAACGACTATGGTCCGGCCGCTTCCTTCAAACTTATACCCATAAGCCTTCCAGGAGCCGTGAACGACCGGGAACGCCTCGATTGCAACGTTATCATCCAAGTATATGCGTCCGGGTGCGTCAATCTCGTTCGACTCAACCCCCCACCCTGTCTCATTGGAGGGCTGAAGACCCTTAGAGCGCTCACGGATATCCTCCTTATATGCTTCAAGGATGTGCGAAGTCATTGCAGAGATGCCGGGAGGTCCCCAGATATGCAGCGGTTCCTTGCGGCCTAGAACCCATGGTGTGAGTATTAAATCGGGGTATCCTACGGTGTGATCGGAGTGAAGATGCGTAAGAAACGCAAGTTTGAGCGTTGCAGGGTTGAGCCCCGCCTCAAGAGCCCTGTGTACGACTCCTGCTCCGAAATCGACGATGTAGGGTTGACCTTTGGATACTACGGCAAGAGCAGGACCAAACCGTCCTGATTGTGCGTTCGGGGTTCCTGTTCCAAGAAGAACCAGCGTCGTCTTAGTTTCCATTTGCATCAGGATAGGTTCTTGCGTTCATACAAATCATTATGCCTTCCCTTGGCTGCTTGTCAATACCCCTTCTCGTTTTTAGGAGTTAACCCATAATAGGCAAAATCCTTACAACCCGGGATCCATGTTTGTGCAAGATATTATATTAATAGAGCTTGTCTTTAAGCATCTTCCCTATTGCGATTACCTTCTCTTCGTTGTTGGTATTGCCACGCTTTTCCTCAAGGATAACGTACATCTTATCCGAATCATTCTCGCCATATTTATCGGTGAAAAAAAACATGTTATTTCACCTTTTCCTTCTTTTTGACCCGCCATCTAGGACCTTCCTTGTGATTTTCAATGATTCATAAATCCATCCTCGTCCACCTCTAATATTCAGAAAATATAGATTCATTATAAAAAAACGCGCAAAAGTGTCAAGTATATTAAAAAGAGGTATTCCATAGCTTCTTCAAATGAATCCAATAGTCCTTGTTTTTCTTGACAGCCAAATACAACTAAGTAAAGTCCAATAAACGATAAAGTCTGGAGGATTGGCAATCACGTAGTTCGAATGAGTCAATAAGTTTGTTTTAAGTATTGAAGGAGAACGAATTTTGAAAGGGTTGCAACGAGTTTTAGATATTAAAGAACCACTTTTGGGGATAACACTTAAGAGATTTACTCAAGAATTAATCGATTTCTTTAAAGAGCGGTTGCTTTCTATAATCCTTTACGGGTCAGTGACTTTCGGCGATTTAGCACCAGGTTACGGAGACCTCGATTTTCTTGCCGTAACAGACGATGATCTTTCCGAAAAAGATTGCGATGGACTCATCGAGCTGCGTAAGCCATTTCGGTCCGAGGCTTCTGGAATATATGCTCATATGCTGGAAGGTGCCTTTCTTCCCCGAAAGATGCTTGACCCTGGAGTTGCAGGAAGGGCCTTCTGGTGGGGAACAACAAAGGAAGTCCCCTGGATGCGGAATCAGCTGGGGTGGCTTGTGCTCCATGTCATCCGTGAACGGGGACTGGTAATATGGGGCAAGGATTTAAGACAAGAAATCCCGACAGCTAACCGGCAGTCGCTTCTTGAAGATGTTGCGAATTTCTGCAAAGGTGTACCTGCCAGTCCCAAGGGAGATATACACGATATTGACTGGTTACTCACTAGCGCAAGACTTCTCTTATTTCTTAAGGAAAACAGGTTAAGCTCCAAGAGCGAAGCCGCAGATTGGGGTGTCAGTAATACCCAAGGGGTATGGAAAAGTCAGTTGCAAAAAGCAAAGCTTTTGCGTCTGAACCCGCAGCTGCTCGATACATCGGACTGGACAAACTGGCTCGCTAACCTAGGAATTTTTATTAACGAAGCCCGCCAGGAGCTTGAGGAAGAACTTGTAAGACTTGACAAGTTCGATTAAAAGAGTACGCTTTTATTTACAAGGCACGGGATTTCAAAAGAATTAAAGCCAGAGAAGATCTATAAGAAAGGATGATTCCCAATACGCCCTGGGCTATTGGATATGTCCTGTGCTGGTATGAATCTCAAATTAAGGTCTCCATTTTCAGCGAATGGGTGGCTTTTAAGAAGATGAAAAAAAAGGACGAGAGATGAGAAAAGAAGAATTCAGCAAAGAACTGAAACGACGAGGAAAGAAACCGCTCGTAGTGGAAGGACTTGTTAACTCGGTAAGGCTTTTTGAGGAGTATCTGCATCAAAAAGGCAAGGAGCTTGAGGATGCAGTTGAGAAAGACCTCAAAGATTATGCTGCTTTATGTGAAGCCGAAAAGAAGGATTCGACCAAGGTAAAGGTCAGGGGAATAATGCTTTACTACAGCTTCTTGGGCAACAAGACGATGACGCAGCTGGCAAACAAGCTCAGGGAATCGCAGACAGCCAAGACACGCAAAGTGTTTCAGATAAAGGATTTTATTGGCGTCAACATGGATCATATAAAGAAACTAAGCGCGCTCGGGATTACAGGCGTGAAGCAGATGGTTGAAGCGGGTAAAACGCCGCAACTCAGAAAAGAACTATCCGGTAAAACCGGCATTCCGCCACAAAGCATCCTTGAACTTGTCAAATTGTCCAACCTCGCCCGCAGCTCAGGCCTCAAAGCCGTTCGAGCCCGGCTGTATCACGATGCAGGCTTTGATACATGGGAAGAGATTGCGCGATGGCAACCCGAGAAGATGCGTGAAAAGCTCAGCCGATACATAAAGGAGACAGGTTTCGAAGGCATACCGCCCACCCCAAAGGA
>JAAYVC010000038.1 GCA_012517375.1 bacterium
GCTTTTTGCCCTTGAAAGGGTGAATCTAATCAAGAACCATAGCTTAGAGAGAGAGGATAGTTGCTGGCGGACTTATACGGGGACTCTACAACCACTTGAAAATGACTCAGCTGTTGCCAATGCTCATGATTCTGGGGCTGCTTTTGAGGGTTTATTCTCTGCTTCCGGGAATACTCGATCCATGCCAGGCGACCCTACCCCTCCTGGAATTGTTTTCGATTCTGCAGTAGTAATTCAAGGATTTCAATTAGATAGGGTCTTAGGTGACCTCGATAGTCTTTGTTGGATGATGAAAATAATCCCTCCTGTAGTGGGTTATAATTATTTGTATGAAGTTTTCATGGGTATGCTTTTAGATGCAGGAAACCCTGATGTAACATGGGCTATTTATCGATATTACAAGCCTAGTCAAAGTCTTGAAAGACTCAACTCTTACGGGAAAATGTATATAGAGTTCACTTTATCTGACGATACTTCTTGGATAGAGTGGAAAAGGTCTGTAAAGACAGATTGGGTAATTAATAGAGGGCTGTCCACTAATTTAGTTCTGGATAGTATCTATTTAGTCTCATACGGTTCTTTGCAAGGAGGGTGGTTCGGACAGAAAGTCTATATTGACAACATCCGCCTTACCGGTTACGCCGATTATGACGTTGGAATAAAGGGTATTCTTTCAGGCGACTCGGTTTGGAAGAATACAGGCTACACCCCGACGGCCCGGATAAAGAACTTTGGCCGTAAGCCAGCGGACAGCTTTCTCGTGATAGCGGAGATTAAGAATGGAGTAAATATAGTCTATTCAGACACCATGCCTTACTTCTTACCTGCCGATACAGAGGACACAGTATCGTTCAAGGAGTTTACCCCTCCTGATGCCTCGAACTACACCCTCACCGTCTCCACCCTCATGACACCTGACGAGTCCGACGAAGATGACGAGATGTCCAAAACCCTTTACGGCTCAGGAATAGAGGAGCAGCCCATACCTTCAGGACTAGCCTTTGAGGTCTCATCCTTTACACCCTCCCCCCGGGTCTCCTATTCAATTCCTGCAGGTCAGCAGGGCACGATAAGCCTATACGACCCTTCGGGCCGTCGTATCGAAAGCTACCGCGTTCAAGGCGAGGGGCAAGTGGCGATTAAGGCAGGGCTTTCGTCCGGGGTATACTTCGTGAAGCTGGAGACGGGGAAGGCGAACCTGACAAGGAAAGCTGTGGTTCTGCATTAATCGGGTTAAAGGAGCATTCTCTTCGAGAATAGATTGCTTCGCCGGCTGGGAGCCGTCTCGCAACGACAATTATTTTCTCCGGCCCCTTTCACACCAACGTCATCACTGAGCGAGCGGTCAGGGATGCCGTCTATCCTCCAACGGAGTCTGGGGTCGAACGAGCGCTGGAAGCACAGACGAGCGCTGGAAGTGCATGCGTTCGACAAGTTTCAGAACGCGCGGCGAAAGGATCGCCTAAATGATTTTTTATTTCAAACATCGGTATTATCCAGAGTGCAAGGCGATAATTCTCTGGTTTCTATGGAGTGCATTTCGTCTAACTGATGCTGCAGTTTTTGGACAAACTCCTCTAAAGATACTATCTGCGGTATAAAAAAACATTCTAATTGTCACTTTTATGCTTGACAGTTTTTTTTTTTTATATAATAATTGCACAGCAGGAGATGATTCCAGTCGAGGGGTTAAGAAGCAAGGAGAGAGATATGTATAAAGAAGCCGCAAAGACTCTTGATGCCGCTGAATCCAACAACTTTGTTTCAATAAAAACCAAGTCGGATGCGTTTCTCACTGCCTTCCTTTTCATCACTCTCCGGATAATTATAATAAATCATAGCAAGGAGGAACTATGAACCTTCTAACAGCACTGCTCTTCTTTACGGTAAGCGGAGGTGGCACTGCCGAAACAGGCAACCCTATGACGCCCTTGACCGACGAGGAGCAGATAAAGCTCGTAATGAACAATCTGGAAGACGCACTACTCAAGCACGATTCTGCGCTCGTGACCGCGTGCCTTTCAGAAAGGTTAGGAAACAAGGCGCTCGCCGAGGTCAAAAATAACTACATTACCTACGCGATGGGCGCAACGCCAATGACAGGCATGCCGCTCGTGTACCTGAGAACGTTCGACGTGAAGGTTGAGGGTAACACGGCTCAGGCAAAGGTCGAAGCGTTCACATACGGAGCAGGCAAGCGCATCCAGGCCACTCACAAGGTTGAGTTCCGCAAGACCGAGTACGGCTGGCTCATAGCAGACGCCAAGCCGCTCAACGCCATGCTAAAGCAGGTAGGCGGTATAGCGCCAACCGCGAACACTACCGAACAACAGGTCGAATCAGAGACCACCGAATCGCAACCCAAAACGAACAATGAGGTAGAGCAGTGAAAAGGAAATTAAGTATCTTGACAAAGTACTTCCTATTTGCAATTGTATCCGCTTACGCACTACTTTTCGGTGGTTGCACATGCACAATGTCCACTACGATCCAGAAGGTAGTTTCTTACCCTGTTCAAGTAGATCAAACTGTAGTTACGACAGGTTCAACTGAAACTATTTATGAAGGAGCTACTACATCGTTGCAGAATTTCAACAATCAGTTTTATAATGCTACTTTTAGTGAGTCAACGGTCGGTGATCAACATTACGAGTCCTGGTACGAACTAACAGAAAACCGCACGGGTACCGGACCGAAAATCAAAGGAGACGAAACGCCTTATTTTGAATATTACCTTGACGGTGTGATACCTAAAGGTTTACTAGCTACTACAATGAACTCGTGTTATACGCGGTACGCCAATGGCGATGTGGGTTATGGTAAAAAGCCAGGCGCCTATGTCCTTTTTGTGCATCGGATTAAAAACACAGACAATGAAACGTTTCCCTTAGGTATAACTCTTAGGCAATGGCCAATTGACGAGCAATATTGTGGAGAACCAAGGATAGCAATTGCTGACCAGGAGTTAATTGATAAAGCTGGACAAAAAGGAGCTACATACGAAGGTTTCGTAAAAACCTGCGTTGGGCACGAATTCGGGCATGCCTTTAATTTTAGCGGAATTTATGAAGGTTTTACGGAATGCGGAGACGCAGACTGTATGATGTCAGATCCCACCTTTTGGCCTTCAGCCTCAACCTTTTCAAATGATTGCCTTATTGGCGGCTGGAGCAGACATAACCACGACGGCCACTACCAAGAACTTGCAGACACAGTTAATTACAAGCCCTAGGAGGTTAAAATGAAAAATTCCACATTAAAGAAAGTAACATATCTAATGCTGCTGGGTGGCATTTTCCCTTTGCAAGCGCTTGCTAGCGATGCTGTTCCTGCAGTGTTATCGTTAGAGATTGGCAAGGACACTCTTGCACTAGCCGAACCTTTTTACCTGCAAGCATCTATTTGCAACCTTACCGAAGAAGACCTCTTTATCAATACGACTGGGTTCTTCAGTATGGATAATGTCAATACCTTTCAACTCTATATGATAGCACCTGATGGTGAAATTTGGAAATTTGGTTCTGTGATTAGCGCAACATATGAACTAGATCAGAAATTGTATTTCCGGCTTCGTCCTAAACAAGCAACTACAGACGGAGTAATCCTTTTCTGGGGTCTAATTGCACCTTTAAAGTATCACTATGCTCTTGAAAAAATGCCCCCGGGTTTGTACAAAATCTATGCTACTTATAGACTCCCAGGACCGAAAAAAGTTGAAGGGCTGACCATCTACTCCGATACACTGGAGTTGCATATCCTCCCTCTCGTTCCGGAACATCTACCTTCTCTGATTGCTATGGATTCTTTTAACTATACCGATGAATTCAAAACAAGACCACTGCTTAACCTGTTGAAAGTATCAAACACACCTTACCAGGAATCTGCTTGGGCAACCCTTGTTAACTGGTGCGAAGCCCCTGATTCTTTTGCTTCTGCAAAAGCGGCTTTCGACAAGGCTTACCCAAACAGTCAGTTTACTCGATCCATGATATTGCGCCAACTTAATTTGACATGGAGAAAAGGGCTAAGCGTTGAGACGGATTCGCTGACCGCCATCTGTAACGAGATAGTGCCCTCTTCCATACGTTTAATCAACTGGGGGTTCAGGCCAGAAATTCAAACTCTTTCAGAGAGAGAAAGGAGAGAACTAAAATGAAGAAATTTATCTCGCTAGTTTTTTTCGGTAGTTTTCTTTGCCTCTCGGCGACGATTGTTCAAAGACTTATAGTTAACTACAATGGAAATGATATTTGGCAAATAGATGCCCAAATTTCTGAAGACATTTTAGGCCACGTAGGGATGGCATCACTTTATGGAAACGCAGTGCATGAATATACCAGGGCCAACAAGAACGAAATATTAATCATATCTACCGACCAAACGACCGGTCACCTCTTCTTTGCCGTTACTCGTGAAAATAACAATGGAAAACGTGAAGCAAAGTGGGTTGGAATGATTGACGGTTCTCATGGCCCAGGAACCTCTAAGTTTGAGTCCCCCGGGGGCGTCTGCATTCTTCCATCAGCTGATTTTGCCAACGATCACACTCTTTACGTTTATGTAGCCGATGAAGGCAACAATCGCGTAGTGCGTTTAAAATTTAATACAGAAAAACATGACTTAACTTGGAACTGTCAATTAACTTCCTACCTTTCTAAACCCATCGATGTCTCTTGCTCGTGGGTAGGAGCAAATCCTGGTGTCTCAGTCTTGGCAATTGCCTCTTCCGGTAATGACAGAATCGTTTTTTACAAAATAGGGTCAAACGGTTCAACCAGCTATTTGACAAGCTACGATGCATCATTCTCGCATCCCAATTCCGTTGTCCTAAGACGCAAATTTGATGATAACTTTTATCTTTTTGTCGGCGATTGCAACAATAATAGAGTCCGGAGAACTGATTTAAGCTTGAGTGGAAGTACTTTGAGTTTTTACTATACAAACGTTTTTCAACTCAATACCCTCAAGGGGTTTTACGTCTCTGCAATCGCAGGTAATGAACAGGTGCTGTTTGTTCACGACATCGCCCGGAACAAAATCGTTGCTTATGACTTCTCCCTTGCAGAAAAGCTCTACGAAACCAGTGCTCACAAACCACACTATATGAGTTTCCATGGCGGAGAGACTGCCCTTTCCGAAGATTGGACCTATTCCAGCGGCCTCAAGTACTACTGGCTCGATTCGGAGTTCAAGGAAGCGGGCGCCATACCCAATGTTTTCAGGGTTGGCCAGCAGGACGTTGCAGTTAATTATGTCATAACTGGCGGCGGCAAGGTTACTATTAAGGTCTACACTCCATCCAATCCGACGACCCCGGTAAGAACC
>JAAYVC010000039.1 GCA_012517375.1 bacterium
CCCGATGAGGCCTCTCCATCCCCCTCCCTTCAATTCCCTCCCACCAGGGGAGGGAGAAACCGTTTCCTCCCCCTCGATGGGGGAGGGTAGGGTGGGGGTGTCTGTACCCCAAGAAGCCGCTTCGCGCCTTCTTGGGGACCCCGACGACTTTCTCGGGAAGTCGTTCAGAAGTTTGCCTTCAATTCAAAAATGATAAGGGCAAACTTCACTTTACGAGCACTACTTTTGAAGGGCTAGCTTTCTCTCCCTGCGGCACGATGAAGTACACCCCAGGCCCGTAACACCCACGCCCTCCTCCCCATTGGATTGTGCCATGAGTCTGTGATGAGCGCAGCTCATCAACTCTTCTGCCCGAAGCGTCGTAGACGGATGCGGAGAAACCGTTCGGGCAGTTGGAGTAGCGCAGGGTAATCGAACTTCCTATCGGGTTGGCTATCTCGAGGTGTGTTACGTGGGAGGGGGGAAGTGTTGTGGGCTCGCCTACGCCTTCGCCCATGTCCCAGTCGGTAATTATGGCGTAAGCCTCGTACACCGTATCCTTGTTGAGCCTGGAATACACCCATACGATGCGGTCATCCGAGGCGGCTACCGCAGGAGTTTGTAAACGCTGAACAGGAGGAATAAAACTCGATACCGTATCCGGGCCGTAGGGCGGTGTGTACTCGAATATCCCGGACGTCGGTACAGGAACATTGTTTTCTACCCTGCCGAGCAAACCTGCCTGATGATCCCAGAAGAATGTCGAGGGATCGTTAGGTCTAGTGTGCGTTCTCGTATAGGTTACTGCAAAACGGCCATCCAGAAGGACATCTGTCGAAAACCGGCCTCGTGGGTCCTGAACGTTGCTCCAGAGCGAGTCGCGGAGTACGGCGGTTAAAGGATGGCCGGTTGCACCTTTCTCGCTAAAAACGCGGCCCATGAGCGGGTAGGGTACTTCGTTATAGACGTCAGGCCAGAACACAACGAAGCGGTCATCGTCAATCCATGATGGTTCAGGTCTGCATGCACCAGCAAGGCTGTCTCCATCGTCAAGCCTATAACCTTGAGGCTTCCAGGGAAGTATAGGCTTGTCGTTATTGTCAAATACTTGGTATTTGGGGAAATTGTGGATAGGGTCATTATAATCGAACCATGTGGCAACGATGTCGCCAGTATCGTTTAGAGCAATGCAAGGATGTTTGGTGTTTTCGTATAAAGTATCATGCACCATGAAGTGTGAATCTTGCGGAATACCCGAAAGATTGAATCTCTGCGCCCAGATACTAGAACTATCATTTAATATCGTTGAGAAAGCCATTGCAAACTTGTTTCTATTAGATAAATCTATAGGTGTGGGATAACCTATATCGACTTCCGAATACAGAGTTTTTGTCAAGCCGTCAGGTTTCCCGTCATAAAAGAAATGCTGGAACTTAATTTTGGATAATTCTGTATTACTTAAGGTTTGGTCCTCAACCCAAACAAGAACTGTGTTGCCAGATAAGGACATGTCTAGCGATGGGTAGTATACCCATATAGTATCAAATAACTTGGGGAGTTTATACGGATCGCTCACAGGGTTTCCGCCCTTGTCAAAAAAACGAATATAAAGATTTAACTCAGAGCCTTCGGTAAGTTTCAGGCTGTCTATCCATGCAATCGCGAAACGTCCGTCCGAAGCCATCGCCGCACGAACGTATACCTGGTGATGTTTTTGCTCCGCATCGGCAATGCGGAAAGATTCCTTAAGCACACCTGCGAAAAGCGCTAACCCCACGAATAAGTTCATAATTACCTCCTTGCTGATATTACTATAATCTTTACGACTGCTTTGTCAATACAGAGAGGGTTTTGCCCTTCTTTAGTTATCCTACATCCATTTGCTTGACATAAGCCTATCTTTGACCATAATTAGCTGTAGAATTCAAGCCTCTAGCGAGGTTACATACGAGGTATCCCCGGGGTCTATGCCCGGGAGAATGAGGTGGAGCCCCTCTTCTTGTTGGAGAGCGGGCCGCAGCAGGCTAAAAAAAGGAGACATTTAGGAGGAATAATTGTTTTCAGGTTCTGTTGAAAAAGCGCTACTTGAGTTCTTTTCGTCCACAACGGTCTCTGCGGCAATCGCGGACGCGCTAGCCGAGGCCGGAAAACCCTTGACGAGCGGTCAGATTCTCACGGCCGTCCGCGAGATTCGCCGCATGGAGGAGATACCGCTCAAGGCAATCGAAAGCTCGCTCATCATACTCTCCGACGCCGAGATAATCACTCACTCCAAAGACGGCTACGAACTCTCCGAACTGGGCAGGGAGCTAGTAGAGAAGCTTAAGAGCTACCGGGGCGCCTGACCGGCTTTCCTCGCCAGCTCTCTACCGCAGGATAGGTCCAGCAGCCTTTTCTCCAATCGTCGTTCTTTGATTATACAAGTGTTAAAAAATAGTTTCTTGGATTTAGTTAGTGTTCGGGGGGTTGACCTTTCCTGTTTTTGAGGCATAATAAAACCGTGAAAGCCGGACGAGAAAGGACATTTTAGGAGGTCAAATGGCCGTTGAGATTCGAGAAGTCAAATCGAGCAGAGAAAAGAAGCAGTTCATCTATCTTCCTGAGAAGCTTTACGAAAAACGCTATCCGCAGTGGGTTCATCCTATCTACGCGAGCGAAGAGGAGTTTTTTGACGAAAAGAAGAACGGGGCGTGGAAGTACTCGGACGCCGTGCTCTTTCTCGCCTCAAAGGACGGCGAGCTCTGCGGCCGCATCATGGGAATCGTCAACCACAAGGTCAACAAGTTCCGCAAGGAAAACAGCGCCCGCTTCGGGTTCTTCGACTCGATAGACGACCTCAGCGTATCGTCCGCTCTCTTCGGCGCAGTTGAGGAGTGGGCGCGCAACAAGGGATGCGACAGAATCGTGGGTCCCCTCGGCTTTACCGACCTTGACCCCGAGGGAATGCTCATCGAGGGTCAGGAGAACCGCGCGACCATCACTACATGGTGGCATCCGCCCTACACCCCAAGGCTCGTCGAGAACTCCGGATACAAGAAAGAGATAGACTGGTTCACATACAAGGTCGACCTCACCAAACCGCTGCCCGAGGTGTACGAAAAAATAGCAAAGCGCGTGCTTGAACGCACGAGCTACAAGCTCCTCGATATCCGCAAGCGCAACGACCTGAAGCCCTTCATAAGACCGGTTTTTGAACTCCTGAACGAGGCGTACCAGCATCTCTACGGGTTCTCGCCCCTTGATCCCGAGGAGATAGACAAGATTGCCGCAGACTACCTCCCCCTGCTGGATACCCGCTTCGTAAAACTCATCACCCTAGATGGTAAGCTCGTGGCGTTCTCGATAGGCCTGCCCGACATGACCGAGGGGATTCAAAAGGCGCGCGGCAGGCTCTTCCCGTTCGGCATATTCAAGATACTGTCCGCCTCAAAACGCACCAAACAGCTGGACATGATGCTCGGAGCAATCAAGGAAGAGCACCGCGGCAAGGGCCTCGACGTCCTGATGGCGGTTGATATCTACACAAAAGCCCGCGCCGCCGGCATGACCTATTCGGACAGCCACCACGAGCTCGAGACGAACACGGTGATGAGAGGAGAGATGGAAAAACTCGGCGGCGTAATCTATAAAAGACACAGAATCTTCTACAAGGAACTATAAAGAAAGGGGGAATTCATGATAAGCTTATACTTATCCTTAATCCTCGCGAACGCCGAACCTTCGATGCCCTCGGCTGCAGGTCTTATCGTAGAGGAAGCGGCCGTAAGCAGCATGTTCGCTGTAGCCTGCGGGTTCGTCGCGGGCGAGCTGGGCTGGGTTGCAGCGCCTCTGTATCCTTACGAGGACTACAGGGACCCCCACTCTTCGGACAGCGTATATAAATACAAGTTTCCTGCGGCGGCGGGTTCCTGCTACGGACTCGGCCTGCCCTTCGGCGCCGCGCTGGGCGTACACCTTGCCGGCCTTGTCAGGGGCGACGCATCGCCCATCTGGTCAAAGTGGATTGGCGCGCAGGCGGGCGCGCTCACTATGGAGGGCGTTTCCCTCCTGCTCCTCCTTGCTGACGGTGATAAGTCCGACAGTCTGCAATACGACCTTTATGTAAAGGCCGATACTCCGCTCGAGCAGCTTGCAGCCGTACTCCCACTCGTCGGCGCTGTAACCGGCGCTATAGCCGGGAAGGTGGTGGCGGAAAAACTGAACCTCTCCGCAACCCCTGCTGTGCCCATCGAGGTAGGTCTTGTACCCTTTGAAGGCCGTCCTGCCTTGTTCCTGGGGCTTAGATACAATTTCTAGCACGCCCCGACTATCCGATCTTTGATTGAGACAATGTAAAACCATAGCGTAAAAGCAGGCTTGACAACGCTGCAATTTGATTATAATATATACAGTAGGGTTTTATCGCCCTTCCCCTTGATTTAGATTGTTTGTGAGGCCGCCTGCGCGGCCTCCCTTTTTCTATTGACATTTTAACTTCACTCTATATTATCTCTTATGGGTGATTGGCGCAACCAGCTTTATTTCGGCGATAACTTAGACGTTCTTCGTCAGAATATCGAGACTGAGTCCGTTGACCTCATTTACCTCGACCCGCCGTTCAACTCGAAGGCCGACTACAACGTGCTGTTCAAGGAGGTTGACGGTACGCCTTCAGCGGCGCAGATTCACGCGTTTACCGATTTCTGGCACTGGGACGAGGTTGCCGCCCGCACGTTTCACGAACTTGTGGAGGGCGGGAACGCTCCTCCAGCACTGATTGAGCTGCTGCAGGGTTTTGCGCGTTTCCTTGGCCACAACGACATGCTGGCATACCTGGTGATGATGGCTCCACAAGACTGGTCGAGGGAATCTTTTACCAGTTGAAGGTATGCTTAAAGAAATCGGATAGATTTATCATATCAATGAGACGATCATTTAGGCCGCACACCCCACAAACGGCATTTTTATGGATGTGAACTACTCCGTCGATACACGGATCACCCAACACTTTATTTAACCGCGCAGGATCATACTCATTTGTAATAACGTAGAATTTAAGTGTTGTTCGGCTTCGACTGGCCGCAGCTTTATAGATTGGACATTCGTTTGTGATGTCACTAACTCGATCATGACGTAACCCCCATTTAACTGAAAAGATTGCACTAGGAGTACTATTTCTAAAAGCTAAGATATCTATACTTGGATTCTTACTGCGGCCTGGCAACGTAATTCCGGGATAGACTTGAGTGGCATCTGCTTCTAATTCGTATTTCAAAGATGAATCGCCGAATTGTTCCAGAACGTATTTTAGCATCCCAGCGAAGGCTGTCCCTAAAGGATTTTGACGTTGAAGCCCTTTGAAGCCTGGGTTTCTCATCAACAAATCTACATGGTTCATTACGGCTGAAGGTTGACAGTCTAAGTGTTGAGCTAGGTATAGTTCGATGGCAGCGGCTCTTGATTGCCAAGGGCTCGACCAGTGTTTACCTTGAGCTAGATGACTAGCTGGAGGTCTTAATTTATCCGCATCAATGATATGCGGTAAGGAAGTGTAATTCCCTTGGTTGACTGGTTCATACCAAAGCAATACTTGATAAAATCCCAGCCAAGCTTCTTGGGGAGTTAGATTGCCGCTTGGATAAGATGCTGTCTTCATCAAATCGATTGCTTGTTGAATGGTATTTTCTCTACTTGGCATGATTCAAACTTTCCGGAATAATAAGACCAAGCACGTATTCTTCGTGGATTCTATTTTCAATTTGACTATCCCCATTTCCTTTGAAACGCGCAGGCATCATCCTGCGGTTACGATCGAGTTGTCTTTTTGAGAGTCCTACTACTTCGAATCCTACAAAGTTAGCTATCTCGGCTAAACACTCGTGAGTCTTAACGTCTAAACCTCGCATGGTTGAAGAACCTATTACGATGATCGCTACTCGGCCAGGCTTTAGTACACGATAGGTTTCTTCAAGTGTCTCCTCCATGTCCGAGTAATACTTATGGAGAATCTTCGCTTTTTTTGCATCCTTTTCTGTTACATTATGGATAATCTCTAACGTCTTAGGAGGAAGTACCCTTTTACTTAATTTGCCAATTCTTTCTGAGCCGATATACTTAGCTCTTAGGTCGCTTAATTGCGATATGGGTTCTCTAAACCACACCAAAGAAAACTTGTGTGCACGCATGTAATCTATGGCATTTGCATATGGGGGGGAAGTAACAACTAGATCAACGGAATTCGAGGGGATCTCCATGTGTCTAGCATCTCCATTTTCTACTCTCGCATCACCGAATATTTTGGGAAATTGAGATAACTCCTTTACGAAACGCCGAGCGCGCTTCCTGAATTCTTCAACAGCATTCTTGGGGATTTTAGTTAAATCCATATGTGGCCTTGAGTGTGCCAAGTCCCTTGCCATAGAAACACCACCGGACTTGGTTACGATTGTGGAGGAAAATATCAACTCTAAAACTTGTCTCACATCCGAATCCGGTTCATCCTCTATTGCTAAAATTAACGATAACAATTCTTG
Organism: bacterium; assembly: GCA_012517375.1. Classification (NCBI taxonomy): domain Bacteria; species bacterium. The sequence continues at coordinate 6,492 of JAAYVC010000039.1, forward strand.
CTGAGTTCTTGGTAAAAACCAGTAGTTAATAAACTCAAGGGATGCAGAGTCGAAGCGATGCTTACGTTCCGCTTCAAGCTTCGCAGCTTGTTCCAAAAGCTCTTCTGCTTTGGTTATAACTCTATCCACAGATGGAGAAATATCTATATGACCGAGACAAATCAACTTCGCGCGATTTATTCTTATTGACAAGGGGTCAAGATCTAATCCGATAGCCTTTCGGTTCAAAAGAAGCGCTTCTATAATCGTTGTACCTGAGCCCACCATCGGATCAAGAATAACTTCTCCTTCGGAGGTTAAGTTTGTTATGAACGTTCGAGGAATCTGCGGCGGGAACTTCGCAGCAAAAGCGTGCAAATTGTGAGTAGCATAATTACCATTCTCTTCGTGAAAGTTCAAATCTCCACGAAGTAATCTCTCAAGGGTTCCCCGATAAGATTTCCCCGGAGTCTTCACAGGTCTCAGTACTTTAGAACTGGACAAAGCGGTCTCATATCTATTCACGGACACCTCATCACAAGCATTATAGCTCTTCGTAGTGGAAATGTCAAGAAAATGAATAATATCCGCCGCTGGATTGGCATTGACGTTACCTATCTTGCCATAAACCTCATCAAGAACCGGCTTGCCGACCACTTTGCAGACGAAGTGTCCTACGAGGTGCACGGCATACCTATGGACTGGGAGTCGGCCCGCGAGCTTGCCCAGCGCACCGACATGCCGCGCAAGGAGTTCGAGATTTGGGCGCTCTCGCTTGTCGCCGCCCGACCCAAAGGTGATCTGACTCGCAAGGGGGGAGGGGATAAAGGCATTGACGGAGTGCGATATTTTATTGACGGCAAGGAACGCTCGCCGCACGCGGTCATCGTTCAGGTCAAGAGCGATTTGAAGCCCAAGCCCTCCTTTGTCCGCGACCTTGTCGGCACAATGGAGCGCGAAAAGGCCGTCATGGGCGCGCTCATTCTGCTCTACCCGCCGACCGACCGCTCGGAGATAAAGCGTGAAGCCGCGTCAGCCGGATTTTTCCACTCGCAGATAATGAACAAGGACTACCCCAGGGTTCAGGTGCTTACGGTCGAGGGTTTGCTCAACCGCACCGAGCGGCTGGAACTTCCGCAGGTTGCGCCGGACGACATAACATTCAAGAAGGCCGAGAAGATTAACAAAGACAAGGAAAAGCAAAAGAAGCTTGACGTCTAGCCCAATAATATCCCTCCCCCTGGTGGGGAGGGCTGGGGAGAGGGGAAACTGTAAAGTGTTGGTATACCGAGTCTCACCGCCCCCTACCCCCTCCATCAAGGAGGGGGAAATAAAAAGGATTACATTCAAGAAGGCGGAAAAGATCGATACAGAAACGAACAAACAGGGTTCATTGAATGTGTAACGCGGTAAAACAAAACGCCAGCAAACCTCAAAAACACTGAAGCATTTTACATAATAATTGCGTCTCTCCGATAGGCATTTTATATCATCCGCGACATAACTTATGGAATTCAAGAATTTAAGTACAGGAAACCGATCAGGCGTTTTCCAGGGAGTGTATGAGCGCCTGAATGAGCGGCTGGATACCTTTTTTTACCGAGGAGATTTCGCTTCTGGATGAATCAAAGATAGCGGCAAGAAAGAACCCTTCACCGAGGGATGAGAAGAAGTGTGAGGCCGTTTTCGTCTCTAAATAGAGACTTAGGGAATCACCCTCATTGGACAAGCGTTTTGCCGAGCCTAAAAGAGCGTGTATAATCGCTGCTTCAGGTCTTAAGCAAGAATCATCATTGAGTGCGTGCATGATGATTGCACCGTCCTCCCTTACAACGTACAGAGCCTTGCATTCCGGATGCTTGCTAAGCCAGTCCTTCATCCACAGCTCCTCCTGGAATCCCTTATCTTCATTGTTCGGCGAAGGCTGCAGGGATGCTTCGGGTTCCTGAGATGGCGCCTCGGTTTTGAGGGTCTCACCGGACTGCTCGTCCTCTTCCCCAGTCTCTGCAGCGTCATCGAGCCCGTCTCCTGATTCGGCTTTTGTTTCGGCGGAAGAATCCTTGTAATGTTCGAGAAGAAACTTTGCGTCCCGCTCTATGCTTACCACATCCGCATGCAAATCGTTTATCTTCTCGTAATAGCCGTCCCGGACGGAGACAATTTCTGAAAAAGCTTCCTCGCCCGACCTACCGGACAGTTCAGAATGTACGAGTTTACCTTTGTCGAAGAAGACGGTGCCTTCTTTCATATCGCTATAGACCTTGAGAGCGAGTGTTTTTTTGTATCTTACGATAACTCTCAGGAGATTCATAAGATGAAGCGCAAAAGGTCCACGGAAAGGTATTCTCGAGCCTGAATCTAGCAAGTGTTAGCCTCCTTCTTTTCAAAAAATAGTCTAGTCAGTACAAGGTTAAAGTCAAGTTATGCTAACATCATACAGGGATTTTCCATATCAAGGGGTTACGATGTCTTCTCCTCATCGCGTTAGAAAAAAGCGGGCGCTTCTGAAATGAACGACAAAACGATGATACTTACACAACCATTGACCGAAGGTGATATTTTGGTATACTTTCTGCCATGATGGGAATGATAATTTATTTACTACTTGGAGCTACTTCGCCCTCAGCAAGCACGGGACGCGAAGTTATGCTTGAATACGGAATGGTTCCGGAAAAACCTGTATCAATTGACGATTATGTTCTTAATGCCGGCGATACCCTGCTCGTTATCGTAAAGGGCAGCTACTCTTACAGCTATCCGACTCAGATTACGCCGACGGGTCAGCTTATGATAATGCTTCCGTCAAGCCGGCCAACCACGACGTTCGGCAAGACTCTGGGCGACGTCAGCCTTGTGAACCTAGAGGCGGTCGGTTATACGAACATTGTCGATGTTCCCGTAAAGAAGGCCAGGGAAACGGTTGCAAAAGCCTTCAGCGAGTTCATAAGGCCCGTTCAGGTGGATTTTGTACTCCTGGGTCCACGCGCGTGCAAAATCAACGTGCTCGGAGACGTTCAGTGGCCGGGGAGCTACCTCGTTACTCCTTTCATGAGGGTTAAAGACGGGCTCGATTTGGCAGGCGGCATTACATCCGCCGGTTCGGTATCCAACATACTGCTTGCAAGGCGTTCGGGCGACTCCACTAATGTTAATCTGCGGAGATACCGTGAGGACGGCGATCTTGAGTCAAATCCGTATCTGAGGGACGGCGACGTAGTTTTTGTTCCAAAGATGGAAAGATTCGTCGTCTTGCGGGGCATGGCCTTCTCGAAGGAAGCGATTGACGAACCTGCAATCCAGACGATGTTCCTTACGGATACCGTTTCGCGCAGTTTTGACGCGGTCGCAAGGCTCGAGTTCGACCGCGGCGAGAAGGCATGCGACTTCCTCTATAAAAGAGCCGTTCTGCTGCCGCAGGGCGACATCTCAAAATGCTACATCGAACGCGGAAGCCAGAGGATATTCTTCGACATGCAGGCTTTTCTCGCGGGCGAACGCGTTGATAATCCAGTTTTAGAACACGGAGACATCGTTACGGTCCCGAGGATTGAACGCTACATATACGTCACGGGCGAGGTTCGAAGGCAGGGCCCTGTCTTCTACGATCAGACCATGACCGTGAACCAGTACATTGGTTATCTCGGCGGTTTTCTTACCACCGCAGACCTCAGATCGATAAGGGTTCTTTACCCGGACGGCCGAACCAGACGGGCTCACCCCGATATGACCCTTGAGCCGGGCTCGACCATCTACGTGCCCCGCAGGGCGATGGATGACATGAGGGACTGGATATCCCTTACAGCTGCGGGTATTGCGCTGCTTACGGCCATAATTAAATTCGGAGGATGAGATGACCTTCAGCATCATAGATATTTTCACGTTCATCATAAGCCGATGGTGGAAGATGCTCGTTGCGCTCGGCGTTTTCATGGTTCTCGGAGTGGTTCTGGCTTTCGCCCTGCCGAAACGCTACAAGTCGGAGGTAAAGATTCTTCCTACAGCCCAGGAGAGCGGGCTTTCCAGCGTTCTTTCCGGGATTCAATCGCAACTGGGGCTGAGCGGGTTGACCATACCCGGTTCAGACGCCGGAAGTCTTGTCCAGGTTTACAAGGATATTCTTATATCGAAGACGGTCCAGGATTACGTGATTGATACCTGCAGGCTTCTTAAAAGGATGAAACTCAAGAACAGACAGGAAGCCTATTCCGAGCTTGACGGGATGACGGGTTTCAGCCTTACCCCGGAGTTCGTGTTCGTCATCTCTGTCATGGGCAATGACAATGTCGTGGTCGCGGACATAGCAAACGCTTACGCTACCGCGCTGGATAACTACCTCAAGCATTCGAGCAACACGAGGGGAAGACACATGAGGGAGTTCGTCGAATCCAGACTGGCCGAGGTCAAGACAGACCTAGAGGAAGCCCAGGATTCCTTGATCGATTTCCAGAAAAAGAACGCGCTTCCCATGATAAGTCCTGAGGCGGGCGCTGATATACAGGCGTTTTCCGAGCTCAAGGCTCAGGCCTTTGCCAAGGAGCTTGAAATTGACTACATGAGGACGTTTTCGACAACCGATAACCCCCAGTACGAAGCGGCAAGAAAAGAGCTTTACGTCTTGAATTCAAAACTCGCTTCTCTTCCTCCAATAGCGTCCCGCTACATCGAACTCTACAGGAACTTCGAGGTTCAGCAGCAGCTTTATCTTCTTCTCATGCAGCAGTACGAACAGGCAAAGCTCATGGAGGCAAAGGACACCCCCCTTATCTCGATTCTTGAAAAGGCAAGCCCCGAGGAGAAGCCCATATTCCCCCAAAAATCCCTTGTCGTGGCGGCCCTTTTGGTAATCGGTCTTGTTCTCATAGTCCTTTACGCATTAATCAGGGTCTACTGGGCGAACGTGACGAGCCATCCTGAATCACACGATAAGATGACCCGGCTCAGAAGCGAGATTAAGGAAACCTTCGGACGCCGCAGGCGGTAGCGTCTATCGCTCGATGAAACTTAAGGAACTGCGGCTTTACGGCTTCAAATCATTCCCTCAAAAGACCATCCTCGCGCTCTCGCACGGAATGACCGCTCTCGTGGGTCCAAACGGATGCGGCAAGTCGAACGTTCTCGACGCCATCCGCTGGGTGCTGGGCGAACAGACGCTCTCCCGCCTGAGGTGCGGCAAGAATGAGGACCTTGTCTTTGCAGGAAGCGACCGCATGCCCGAACAGGGGTATTGCGAGGTGAGTCTTACCATAGAAAACGAGGGCGATTTCCCGGAACTTGCATCCGAGATAGAAATAAAAAGAAGATACTACAGGACCGGCGAGTCCAGCTTCTGGATAAACAGGGAGGAGTGCCGTCTGAAGGAAATAGAAGGAATTCTGAGAGGGGGTGCCGCAGGTGGAAGGCTCTATTCCGTTTTCGATGCGGCGAAACTCGCATCAATCGTCAGCGGAGAACTCGAAAACCTGATGGAGTCGGCGGCGGGCGTGCTTGGATTCCGCGAACAGCGCCGGGAGTCCGAGCGCAAGCTGGAGCTCGTCAGGCGCGATCTCGTGAGACTCGAAGACATAATGAACGAGAGGGAGAGGATAGTAAGAGGACTTTCCAGGCAGAGAAGGCGCGCCGAAGTTTACAAGGAACTCAAGTCGGAGCTGGTTCATCTTGAAAGCCTCAAAATGAGGGCAAGATTCATATCCGCAAAAAAGGAGTTCGAGGATAAAAACAATCAGGTCTCGCTTCTTGAGGAGGCAGAGCGCAAGATGCTTCTCTCCATAGAGAAACTTCGCGCAGAGTTAAGGCAGAGAGACTCGGAACTTGAAGAGCTTCTAGCCCTCGAAAGAAAGACGAGAACGGTTCTCGATGATGTTTCCTCAAAACTCTCCGCAACGAAGAACGGCATATCCTCTACCTCCGCCCGCAGAGAGGCTCTGAGAGAGAGCATGACCAGGATGGCGCAGGAGCAATCGCAGGCCCTTCGCCGAATATCGGAGATAGAAAGCGAATCGAGCGAAGCCCTGGGCAAGAAAGAGGAGGTGAAGCAAAAGAAACAGGAGGCGGCGGAAAAGCTTTCACGGGAGCGTCATAAGCTCGAGTCCGACGAAAAGGCTCTTGCCGAACGCCGCAATCTGGTCCGCACGGCAAGGGAAGAATCGAGGAAGCTCTCAACGGAGCTCTCAAGACTTTACGAGGAGCGCTCGCAGCACCTGTCGCGCGGCCAGAACGCACTGGCTCTTGCCGATGCCACGGTCGCAGAGCTCGAAAAGCTCAACGAGAGAAGCGAACAATTGAAGAGAGATAAGACCGAGGCCAGAAAATCGATAGACGTATCATCCGGTGAGCATGAAAAATACGAGGCGCTCATCAGAGAATCGGAAAGCGGCCTTGAGTCGCTGAAAGCGTCCATAGAATCTCTGTCGGCAGAGAGACAGGCAAAAATCGAACAGGAATCCCGGCTTTCGGGAAGCATAACCTCCCTGCGCGAGAAGATAGAGGATAAGCCGAGGAGACTGTTGCGCGAACGTCTTGCCGATAAAGCCATGGGCTCCCTTGAGGAGTTCATAAGCTACCCTGAAAGACTCGAAGCGGCGCTTGAGGCCGTGCTATACGACGTTCTCGGTTTTCTTGCATCCAGCGACATCCCTGATATCGACACTCTCGAAATGGAAGGCCAGGCTGGAATCGTTCTCGACACTTCCAGGAGCGCTCAACCGCCCGACAGGCCGAAGGATTCCCGAATAAGGCTCTGGCTTTCGGACGAGGTAACAATAAAGAGTCAGGCGCCGAAGCTTTTGCGGAACCGCCTTTCTGAATGGGTTCTCGCTGACCGCAAGGACATTGTCTCCCTCATGAAGGAGCACCCCGCTCTGTCGTTCGTTACCGAGGAGGGGGTGGCGCTGCGGTCTGACGGCGTCGCGCTGCTAGGCAGGCCGAGAGGGGTTCTTGCGGATCGAAGGGTCTTGAAGGAGATGGAAGCGGAGGCGAAAAGCGCTTCATCCCAGATAGCCGCTCTCGGAAACAAGCTTGAGAATCTCAGAATCGAAAAAGAAAGCGCCGAGAAGGCAATTGGGGCGCTGCGCAGCAGCTATCTCGAGAATGCATCAGCGCTTAAAGCGGCGCAGTCCGAACTTGAAAGGCTTGAAAAGCAGGAGAGCGAGATAGCGAGGGAGCGCGACAGGCTCCGCAAGGAAGAGAGCGCGAGAAGACAAGAGGCCGGCGCCGCGGAGGAGAAGATAAAGGAAGCCGACGCTCTCATAGCCCGGATGGAGGCAGACAGAGACTCGAAGGAAGCGGAGCTCTCTTCGCTCGAACAAACCCTTTCTACCGAGGAGGAAACGCTGCGGGAAAAGCTTTCCGGGCTTAACGAACTTCTTCTTGCCTTAGGCAGGGAGGAGGAGGCGGAACATTCAATCGAGGCGGATCTCTCAAGGCTGGACGCCGAACGCAAAAGGCTTGAAGCAATGGTATCCGGAAGGACAGCAGAAGAGGAACGCATAAGAAAAGAAATCGACTCCTTGTCCATCTCTATAGAATCCCTCAAACTCGAGGAAGCGGGTCTCGAGGAATCCAGGAAGGAACAGGAGAAGCTGCTTGAAGGCGTCGACACCGGACGAGTTCTTGACGAGAAGAAGACATTCGAATCGAACCTTGCCTCCAACGATGCAGAGCTTGAAACCCTGCGCTCCAACCTTGTTCAGCTGCGCACGGACGTTCTGCTCCTCGGACGCCAGATGAAGGAGATGGAGTCGATACTTGAGCCCCTGTCCCAATCAGCCGAATCCCTGCCGGATTCGACTGACCACTCGCCGGATGAGGTTGAAAAAAGCATCCAAGCCGTTCAGGCCCGCATAGCGGACCTTGGACCGGTGAACGAATACGCGGCAATACAGTACGAAGAGGAGAAACAGGAGCTGGACAGGATAAGGGAGCAGCACTCGGACGTATCGAAAGCCGCGGAGAGCCTTAACGGGATAATCAACGAGATAAACACGCAGGCGCGCAGCCGATATGAGCAGACATTCGTTTCCGTTCGCGAGGAGTTCCGCAGGACGTTCACGTTTTTCTTTCCGGGCGGCGAGGCCGACCTCAAACTCGAAAACCCTTCGGACCCTTTCAACTCCCCCATACAGATAACGGCCCGGCCCGAAGGAAAACAGCTCAAGCGTCTTGCCCAGCTTTCGGACGGCGAACGCACCATGCTCGGCATCTCTCTCCTTTTCGCGTTTTATGCCGTTCGCCCCGCCCCCTTCATCTTCGTAGACGAGCTTGACGCTCCGCTCGACGACAACAACGTGCTAAAATTCGCCTCGTTTCTTGCGAGGGTAAGGGACAGGATTCAGGTGTTCGTCATAACACACAACAAACGGACGATGGAGAAAGCGGATACCATATACGGCGTTACAATGGAGGAACCCGGGGTCTCAAAGATAATCTCGGTAAAGCTCAAGGACGTCAAGCGCCAGCATGTTGCCGTGGCAGAAGCTTAAACAAAGTTTCTCAACGCTCGCCGAAAAGCTTGCCGGGGCTTTCAAGCGAGCGGACAGCGAGGGTCTCGAAGAGACACTCATAGAAGCAGACATCGGCGTTGAACGGACGCAGGAGCTGGTCCGCCTCTCAGCCGGAAGCAAGGAGCGGCTCGCTCTGCTCCTCATCCAAGCGCTTAAGGAATCCGGGAAGGTCCTCGAGCTATCAGCCAAACCGAGCGTTATCATGCTTGCAGGAACCAACGGCTCAGGCAAGACTACGACCGTTGCGAAGCTCGCGGCCCTCCTCAGTTCCCGAAAGGTGCTTATCGCCGCGGCAGACACCTACCGCGACGCTGCAGGCGCTCAGCTTGAGCGCTGGGCTTTGCGGACTTCGACCGATCTCGTTACTTCCGTTTTGGGCCAGGATGCTGGCGCCGTGGTCTTCGACGCCCTCTCAAAGGCCTTAAGCAAGGATTACGGCGTAGTCCTAATCGACACAGCGGGCCGCCTGCATACCCGCAAGGATCTCATGGATGAAGCCCTCAAGATTAAGCGCGTTTGCTCAAAAGTGATCCCGGATGCGCCCCATCACGTACTCCTCGTAATGGACGCATCCACTGGTCAGAACGGCCTGAAACAGGCCGAGGAGTTCTCGAAAGCGCTCGGCGTGACAGGCCTTGTCGTCACCAAACTAGACGGAACATCTAAGGCCGGCATCGTCATTCCCATTGTCGAGCGGCTGCGCGTACCCATTCACTACGTAGGCGTGGGCGAGGGGCCAGAAGACCTCGCGCCCTTCTCGGCGGAGGAGTTCGTCCGCGCGCTTCTTGGGTGACGCACTCTCATTAGCGTCCAGCGTCCTGAAGCAGTCGAACGAGCGGTCCCCATCCTGGAGCATTCGCTTTCATTTCTCTGCGACTTGACAAAAAAGCAAATCAATCTAGAATAAAAAAATCAACAATCTAAAAGGAAAAGGAATGGTTCTTTCTTTGTTCGGATGTACCGCAATGTTTTTTTCCGCACCCTTTCCAGGCATAACCTATGACCCGGAGGTAGCCGAGATAATCGGCTCCGTATCCCAGGACTCTGTCCGCTGGACTATATCGTCGCTCTCCGGCGAGACCCCGGTCATCATAGACGGAATGTCCGATTCTCTGCCTATGCGGTATGCCTACTCGCCTGGCTCATACAAGGCCGCGCTATGGCTTCGGGAACAGATGGAAACAAAGGGTCTGGATGCGGAACTTGAACCGGCAATCGCGGACTTTTTCTTAGACGCGGACATCCTGCCCTCAGGATATGGATGGGCAGCTTCCTCCGGCTGGGTCTCAAAATACATAGATGGAGTTTACCTCTATCGTACCGAAGACGCCGGCGCTTCGTGGAAAGGCGTAAGGAATGACACCTCATCCTGGAACAAGGTTATTGCCGTCTCCGAGGATTCAATGTGGGGTGTAGCGGGTACAAGGATAGTTCGCACAACAGACGGCGGCCAGTCTTTCCAGACGCTTCTTGATGCCGGGGTCGTACTGAGCGCTCTCTCATGTTTGAATCGCAACGATTGCTGGGCAGCGGGCGGAACGCTCGCTAAAGGGTTTCTCCTTTCGACAGAAGACGGCTGGGAAACCTTCAAGTCGGATTCCTTTCCCGGAACGGGATATATCTCGCATGTTGATTTCGTCTCAAGGGACACCGGCTGGCTGGTTGCCTCAAAGCAGCATCTTAGAGGAACCACCGACGGAGGAGAAAGCTTGGCTTTGCTGTATCCTCCAGTCGGCACTATACATGATATTGAGCTTCTCGATTCCAGAACTGGATATGTTCTTGGCAAAACCCCTGAGCAACAAGGCCGAATTGTCAAAACCACTGACGCCGGGGTTTCATGGCAGATTCTCAAGGACTCTCTCGGCGCCTTGCCCCTGGCGATATCTATTCCCGGCAGGAACACGGTATGGGTTTCATGCGACTCAGGGGTTCTCCTGGTTTCGTACGACGCCGGACAGACCTGGACAAGAAACAATCTGCCGACAAAAGCCCGGCTTTCGACAATCGACGTTAGCTCCAATGGCTCTGGCTGCATCGCAGGAGAACTGGAGTTACTATACTCGACCGATCTCGTAAAATGGCAAAGTCCGCAGGTTACGGACGGCAACGTCATGTGGAACGTGGTAGGCGAACTCCCAGGCGAGGACTCGACCCAGGTCTTGATAACGGCCCATTACGACGCTCGAAGCGAGAGCGACACCTGGACCCCGGGCGCAGACGACAATGCGTCGGGGGTCGCGGCCGTGATGGAGACGGCAAGGCTCCTTGCAGGAAGGAGCTGGAAACACACCCTGAGGTTCATCTGCTTCGGGGGGGAGGAGGTCGGCATGGTCGGTTCACGCGGCTACGCTTACGATGCATACGAACGCGGGGACAGCATACTTGCCGTTCTGAACTCCGACATGATAGGCTACGATGGAAACAAGGACCGCCTTGTCGAGATAAACGCCAAACCTTTCGAGTCAAAATCGGCAGGCGCTGCAAAGATGCTCGATGAACTAATATCGATTTACGGGCTCGAGCTTGATCCGGTCATCCACACCACTGATTCCAAATGGAACAGCGACCACAGCTCCTTCTGGCTTATCGAAGTTCCCGCGCTGTTCCTGGGCGAGGACCGCAAAGACTTCAACCCCTTTTACCACAGTACCGGCGACAGGCTGAAGGAGCTTGATGCGTTTTATCTTACTGAAAACGTCCGGGCCGCTGTCGGCTGGATGAGCGTTGCAGCAAACCTGGATTCGCTAGCCGGTGTCGATGAACCTATCATCCCCGAACGTCCCGAGGAGCTGGTCGCCCTATCTCTCTCCTCCACTGTCCTTCGTTCCCAGGGCACGCTCACTATCACATCCCCCTATCCGGTTACACCCTCCATCTACGACGCATCCGGTCGCAAGGTTGCGACTCTCACCACAACTTCCTACTCGGCCTCATCACCCTCCTCGCCTGCCACCGTCCACTTCGACCTCTCCGACCTTCCAGCGGGTGTGTACTGGGTGAGCGTTCAGGGCGTAAGGGGTATGGTTTCGGCAAGATTCGTCCTGATACGCTGATCATCCTGCGTCTCTTCCCGTATAAGGTTTTTTGTGTCCATGGTCAAGACATCGTCATCAGGGATAGTAGGATTGAGTTCATCGAGAAGTAGGACAGGAAAGAGGAGGAAGTTGTCATCGAGCTGATTGCAGCCGAGGGAATGGGGTTCGCCTTTATCGTTCCATCGGGTTATGAACCGGGGTCTCGTACGCCTCGACC
>JAAYVC010000040.1 GCA_012517375.1 bacterium
AGCAACAGGTTCTTATAGGCCCGAAACAGAAGCCCCTTACAAAAATCCCCTTCAAGTTTTCCTATTTATTCTCTTGTGAAGATGAGCGATGTAAAAAACCGCATAAGATTATGATTGAGGATTGGGAAGTCGGTGCATGTTATCTGAAAGCGCTTAAGAATAGCTCTACACCAGAAGAAGCCGCTCAGAAAGTAAGAAAGAGGTTTTATGATCGAATCTGTTCTTTAGATAGAAACACATATTTCTTTGTGGGAACTCATCTGTTACATCCACATACTTGGATGATAATAGGTCTATTCTACCCCAAGAAATCAACCTCTAACAAAAAAATGAATCAGTTGGATATTTGGGGAAAATAACGTCTTATATCACTTCTGAAACGTATTACATAGATTCGCTTTAATCCCAAAACGCAAGGCGCGGCCGAGTCCCGCACCCACAATCTCCAATTTCTCGAGGCTAGTTCTTAAGGGTTCGTTGTCCGGTACTCTCATTCTTGCATCCAAAGTGATCCGACTGGATTAATCACTTGCGGTCGTTATCCTCATTTTACTTCAGGTTCGTGATCCCGCAGGTTTTGAGGTAGTCAACCAGGAAGTTGACAACCGGTGGAACACCGCTATCCTTAAGCATATGGATAGCTTAAGAGGATATTTGCGTCTCATATTCCTTTTCTCAATCGCTCTCGTTGCCGCATGCATCCTTTCAGCGGGATGCGCGAGCAAGAAGGAATCCTCAACCAAACTCAAGGTAGTCGCGACCATCCCGGTGCTTGCGGACTGGGTGCGGGAGGTGGGCGGCTCAAGGGTCAAGGTTACGACACTCCTCTCACCAGGCGCCTCCCCGCACACGTTCGAGCCGCTGCCTTCTCAGGCAAGGGATGTCTCGGAGGCTGACTTCGTTTGTTCGATAGGACTCGACATTGATAGATGGCTTGCGCCGATGCTCTCCGCGAACAGCCGCACGCTTATCTGCTCGAAGCTAGAGGGAATAACCCTTATCGATGAGACAGAACATGAACAGGACACCCACTCCCGCGAGGCAAACCCCCACATCTGGCTCGACCCCCAGATAGCTAAGCTAGTCGTGCGTGCGATATTCGACTCGCTCTCCCTGCTGGACCCCGAAGGCAAATCGACCTACACTTCCAACGCCCTGCGCTACATAGAAAGGCTCGATTCACTTGACAAGGAGATACTTAAGACCACGTCCGGATTTTCAAAGAAGGAGTACGTTGCCTTCCATCCCGCCTGGGCGTACTTTGACCAGAGATACGGGCTTCAAGAGATTGCCGTTATAATGCCGTCTGCAGGCAAGGAACCATCACCCAGACACCTTACCGATGTCGTTAAAGCCATAAAGAAGTCGGATGTTTCCGCAGTGTTCGTCGAACCGCAGTTCTCGCCGAAGGCTGCCGAGGTCATAGCAATCGAAGCGGGAGCGAGGGTCGTTACACTTGACCCTCTGGGAGCCGATAATGAAAGCTACATAGAACTCATGGAGAAAAACCTTGAAGTCATGGCGAGCGTCATGGGTGCAAAATGAGTGAAGCGCTCGTCTCTTTAAAAGGGGTGGACGTCCGGTTCGGCGATGTGTATGCCCTGAGGGACGTAGATATGAATATCACAAAAGGTTCGGCGGTTGCTCTTATAGGACCTAACGGCGGAGGTAAGACGACGCTCATCCGCGTCATACTAGGTCTTGTTCATCCTGCAAGGGGAATCGTTAAATACCATGATCTCAAGAAATCGGAGATAGCGTACGTGCCGCAGGAAAGCGAAACCGACAGGCAGTTTCCGGTAAGCGCTCTGGACGTAGTGGTGATGGGCCGCTATCCAAGGATTGGCATCGCAAGAATGCCCTCATCAAGGGACAGGCAGATAGCGATAACGATGCTTGAACGAGTCGGGCTCCGCGATATCGCCTCAAGACCTCTCGGCTCGCTTTCAGGCGGGCAGAAGCAGCGCGTCTCAATAGCGAGGGCGCTTGCATCCGAACCCAGGCTTCTTCTTCTGGACGAGCCAACGTCGGGTGCAGACATTGAGGCCAAGGACAGATTCTTCACCATGCTTATGGAGCTTAAGAAGGATTTTTCCCTTACCGTCATCCTTGCCAGCCACGAACTGCAGGTTGTGCCCCGGTTTGTTGACGAAGTGGCGTGCGTATCGACAACCGTACACATGCACGCCTGCCCTTCAGACGTCTGGGACGAAGGGCATTTCGAAAGGATTTACGGGAATCAGATGGAGGCGGTTCTGCACGGTCAGGTGCCGCACAGGATGGTCTCTGCACACTCAAAGCCCCAAAAGAATGCTTCGTCTTCTTTTGGGAACCCCACCCGTAACACCTCTAACTCCCGTAACACCCGTAACACCCGTAGCTCCCGTAAAACTTCCCCTGACACACCTCGTAACGCATTTCAAAAGCCGACCACCGGTGGAAAATCGAATAATGCAAGCCGCGGTTCGTCCCATGATGCCGGGCGCAGCGCAGGCAGAGATTCTCGAACAAAAGGTAAATCGATTAAAAAGGCAGGAAAGGATGTTTGAAGCCGCATTCATGCAGCGCGCAATTGCTGCAGGCCTTCTCGTATCCCTGCTTCTTTCGCTACTTGGCTTTTTCGTTGTTCTTCGGCGCATGAGTTTCATAGGCGTAGGCATAGAGCACGCCGCCTTCGGAGGCGTAGGACTCGCCGCTTTCCTCAACGCGCCTATCTTTCTTATCGCCTCTTTGTTCTCAATAGCAACCGGTCTCGGAATAGGATTGATAACGCGCAAAGGACTCGTCCGTGAAGACACAAGCATTGGGATTCTATCGGCCGCAGGGATGGCTACGGGTGTTCTTTTTCTTGCTCTAAAAAAGGGCTATGCATCGGACGCCATAAGCTATCTCTTCGGCTCAATCCTTGCAGTGACCGGTCTCGACTTATGGCTCATAGCAGGCGTTGCGCTGGCCGTTTTATTGCTCCTGTTTCTTTTCTTCAAGGAATTTCTCGCCTCAAGCTTCGATCCCGAACTTGCAAGGGCATCCGGACTGCCCGAAGGATTTCTCTACTACCTTCTTCTGGCCATGACTGGGTTGAGCATAGTGGCGGCGATAAAGATTGTCGGAGTCATTCTCGTCTCAGCCCTTCTTGTTCTTCCGACGGCCACGGCAAGACAGTGGAGCCAGAACTACAGGGTCGTTCTTGTTCTTTCTCTCGTCTTCGGGATTGCATCTACTTTTTCAGGGCTTGTGGCATCCTACTGGCTCGATATTCCCTCAGGTGCGACCATCGTTATCTTCGCAACGGCTGCATTCGTCATCTCACTCGTATTATCGCCTCAAAGACGACGCACAAGGACCAACACTATGCCCGTCAGCCGCCAGGGCTGAGTTTAAAAATCAGGAGGCGCTTTCGGATGAGGACTCGGCGAGCTTATCCCATCTGTGATTGGGTCTTTCAATCGAGGAAAGCACCTTGACTATTTCGTCAAGGAGTTCGGTTACCCTGAAACCCGATTTTGCAGAACCTATCACTATGCCCTTAAGCCCCTCAGGTTCGCCTATGAGCCTTGTGACCTTGCGGCGTTCCTTCTGTACCCCGGGTTTTATGTTCGCAAAAACTATAAATGGCACTTTTGCTTCGTTAAGAAAATCAAGTATATCCTGGTCGCGCTCGTCGAACCTCCTTGAATAATCAAGCACCCATACCGCAATATCCATGCCTCTAGCCACAACCTCCCTGACAATTCTGAATCGAGTCTGGCCGGGCGTTCCGAAAAGGTGTAATTTGAATCCCTTGTGCTCCTTGTTACCGTAATCAAGCGCTATCGTTCGGCCCTTGCGTTCGATATTCATGGCTGTCGGGATGATGTTCTGGACGAGCGTCGATTTACCCGCTTCGTCCTTGCCGACTATAACGACTTTGGCCTGGCTTGACAGATTCGTCATTTGAACAGCTCTTTTGCCTTAAGGGAGGCCTTTCTTATTCCCGTGAGTATGACGCCGAGAGGGGTGCCTTTTTTGCATATGACCAGTATTATGTAACCGGAATGCTGGAGATTGAGACCCACGACATACTCGTCGCTAAAGAAAAAGACCTCGTTAATCTTAAGAAGCCTCTCGGGACTTGCCGCCAGCTGGTCGAAGACGAGGCTTATGATCGAATGGAAATCGGGATGGTCGTCCAGCATCGGCGTTGTCGAAGACGCTTCTATCCTTCTGTCCTCGGATTTAAGAATGTAGCAGGCGAGCGAACCGGAGATAAGCTCGCGGAGCTGAAGGAGAAGGTCGCGCATATCGTTGTTTTCTTGCGGCTTCTGATCCTGGGGGGGCGGGGTCGTTTTTGCTGCTGCAGTCTGGGATATCAACTCCCGGAGAATCTCCGGTATCGTCTCCTCTTTCTCTTGCTTGGGTTGTGCAACGGGAGCCTCCTTCGGCCTTCGCGCCAGAGAGCATATCTCGGAAACGGGATAGCCCTGCGACGTGCCTAGTCTTTCCGTAGGGATGGGCGATAATTCGAAATGGAGCCCCCCAAGATTGCGGAATCTTTCTAGCGTTATCCGGACGCCTTCAACCAGATAATCCTTCAGTTGCACTCTGTTCGTGAGCCCTGAAACAAGAAGTCTGTTCCATAATGGAAGCTCGGAGTGCGCCAGACTAAGTTCGTTAAGACTTGCCCTGTCAACCGTTTTGTCCTGCGCGAGCGTTTCGGTCAGCGAAGGATAATGAGAGCTTTCAATCTCAGGAACCAGCTCCCCCTCGCGAAATGTCAAAAGACAGAAATCCTTTGTGGAAGGTTCTTCGAGAAGGAGTCTGGCTGAAAGCCTCAGGTTTCCTATCATCTGCAGGAGGTTTTCGGTGGGCAAAGCGCCGAGCGAGCCTCCCATCTTAAGCTTTGGTTTCTGGGCGGCTCTCGGTTTATCCTCTCCTTCAAGCATGCCGGTTATCAGCTGCTCCAGGGATTTGCTGGAGGAATAGTCGGCGGCGGCTCCGGCTGGCGGTATGACGGCTGGAAGGTCTGAGGCGCTATAGCCTTTCGTACAAGCTGCCGGATTTCATCTATTGTGCGTTTAAGAAGAAGAAAAAGGATTCCGAGTTTCGCGTTAGGTCCTGTTACAGTTACCAATACACCGTCTTCTCCGGCGCCCTGCAGGAGTATGTATCCATCGATACCCTTAAAATAAGTCTGCTCAAGCGCCCCGACAGAGAACTCCCTCGTTGTCCGCTCACCGATTGCAAGAACGGTCGCGCTCATTGCTGCAATGGCATCCTCGTTTGTTCCCTGCGGAAGAGCCGAGGCAAGCATCAGCCCATCGAGACTGATGAAAGCCGACGCCCTTATCTCGGGGGCGGATTGGTTCAATCTCGCAAGTGCGCCTTGCAGTTCATCCATTAAACCAGGCAATTAAACCTCCTAGCGTTTATTAGCAGCATAAAAGTGTACTCGGTAATCAGGCGTCTGTCAACCATCAACCGAAAAAAAGCATCCTCTGACTGCCGCCGCTAACGATTCGCAAATTCAACAAGCAAAGGAACCGAGAAGCGAACGGTCTCAGTCTGGGTGTATGCCTCAAAGGTAATAGAGCTTTTAAACTTGCTGACATCAGCTACATCCGTCCTGGGCCTCAACGCTAGATTCAAAGTCTGGCCAGCCTCGAGGACTCCGGGCTGGAAGTCAACTTCCTCAAGCACAACCGGTGTCTCGACGAGCTTGATTGTGTAATCCGTTTTCGAATTATTCTTAAGGACAAGATTGACGCTTGACTTGAGCGAATCGGTTTTGCCGAGAAAGAGGAATTCAGGCTCCACTGAAAAAGGCGTTCGTTTGTAATCCTCATACAAGCGTATTGTTACGTTTATCTTAGAGAGGGAGTCCTCGGGATCGTCCGTTCTCACGTAAGCCCATTTCACGCATTCGGCGAAGAACCCCTGCGTCTCATATAGGAATTCGAACGATGCGCTGTCTCCGGACTCGATAGCTCTCTTCGAAAGCTCAGTAGTCGAACATCCGCAGAAAGTGCGGACGCCCAGGATTCTAAGTGGGGAATCGCCCTTATTATAAATCCGGAAAGTATGACGGTAGCTGTAGCTTGAGAGCGAGTATCCGAAATCGAAGCTGGGTTCGGATATCTCAATCTTCGGCGCCGCGAAAATAAGAGCGGAAATAAAAAACAATGCGTTCACTTTACATCTCCATCTAATGAATTAACAGCTTCTCTCGTCTTCAAAACGGGCATCCAGGCGAGAGAGCAAACAATAACAATCCCTCCGACGGCTACAAGAACGTACTCGAAGGAAACCCTCTCCGCTATGAAGCCGGCAGGCACAGCGGTCGCGACAAAAGCCAGACTCGCGAGCGTTTCCCTCCATGCGAAAAGACGACCCCGCGCTTCCTTTGGAATGCGCTCCTGAATTATGGTATCCTGGCTTATGTTGATTGCCGAGAAAAGCATCCCGGCGATAAGAATTATAATACCCATCATGCATATGAGCGTCCAGTTCAGCCAAGGCACCGACAGTGCGCGCTCGAGCCCGACCGCCAGGTAGGTTCCGCCTCCTGCGATGAAGATCAACCCCAGAAGAATGAAGCTCGTAATCATCAGTCTTTGCTTCCGGAAGGCAGAACCGAACATGCCGGTAAAGAAAGGTCCAAGGAACATGCCAAGGGCTGCGGCTGCGGCAAGAACGGTAACGCCTATGGTCTCGAGCTTGAGCGTTTGCTGAACGGTAGGAACTATAACCGAGAAAGCTACGCCGGAGATAAGAAATATTACGAGAAGGGACGTCATCACGAAGACCATCGTCCGCGTGTTAACCATCAACTTGATTCCGCCTTTGATATAGTCTATATAACGTACGAACTCTGCCTTCAAGTCAACGCTCTTTGCTTTCTTCATCCTTCTTTTTCCGAACTCGTCCTTTGCGAAATCCGCAATATAAGCAGCCGGGATAAGGAAGAGGTTTACCGCCGTTTTCCTGAACGCGTTCAAAAGGTAATCAAGATTGATTCTTGCCTTCTGTCTGTGCTCCTTTATTCTTGCCTCCACGCTTCCTGTGATGTCCTTGTCAGTCTCCGATTCCTTAGAAGATATCATGAGTATCAGGACGAACGATGCAAGATACGTAAGTGCATCCACAAGGAATCCCATACGCCAGCCTATCAGAGACACCGCAACTCCGCCCAGGAGGGTTCCTATTCCCGTTGCAAGGCGCAGGAGCGTCATGTTTGCGGAGTTGGCCCTCAATAGCTCATCCCTCGGGACTATGAGCGGAACGAAAGCGAGACGGGCGGCTGAAAAAAAGAAACCGAAGATGTAGACCACCAGGGCTACGGCAAACATCGCATAGAGATTGTAGCGCTGGCCTCCCAGATGGATGGTGTATGCGATAGGCAGGAGCGCGACAAGAACAGCTCTCACGAAATCGCCTACGAGCAGCACCCGCTTCTTGCGCCAGGAATCTATGAGGGGTCCGGTAAAAGGTCCGAAGATAATCGATGGCAGGGTAAATATCACTGCCACGCCTCCGAATGCGGAGAACTTGCCGAAGAACTCCTTTCCCAGAAGCTCTATAAAAGCCATCTGGGTGAAACGGTCGCCTACCTGCGAAATCATATTGGCGAACGCAAACAGGCAGAAGTTGCGGTTTCTGAAAAGCTTGAAGAACTCGCCTGCGTTCAGCTTAGAGAAAGGAGCCTCCTTGCCCGCTCGACGTCCTCCTTGACCTTCAGTCTCAAGGCTTCGACAGAATCGAATCTCATATCCGGCCTCAGCCGCGCGACGAATCTCACAACCATCTCTTCACTTTCATCCGGCGGTCCATCGAGTAGGTGTACTTCTATCTTGTGAACGCCGTCGCCAAAGGTCGGGCTGGAGCCTATATAGCATACCCCGGGTTTTCTCGAACTGCCGAATCTGACTGCGTAGATGCTGTCAGCCGGAACGAGCTTGTGAGGTTCAGAGGCTTTCATGTTAACCGTGGGCGTGTTGAGAACCGAGCCGGCGCGTCCGATGCCCTTTTCCCTCAATCCTCTCAATGCATACTCGTATCCAAGAAGTATGTTCGCCTGGTGAACGTGTCCGAGAAGAAGGAGTTCCCTGATACGAGTGGAGCTTATGTAATCGCCTTCAAAACATTCTTTCTTAACCGAAAGCACGGTGAAATTCCCGATTTCCTCAAGCATCCCTGCATCGCCCCTTCTCTTGTGTCCGAAGCGGAAGCCTTCGCCTATCACTATCAGCTTTATTCCGCGCTTGATGAGCTCATCCCTTATGAAGTCTTCAGGTTCTTTGTTTGCCACAAGCCTGAAGTCAATAAAATCAACCCTTTTCAGACCCATAGAGGCCAGAAGCTCCTTCTTTTCATCGCTTGTCGTAAGAAGAAAGCTGAAGTATGGATTGAAGAAAAGAGCAGGTGGAGGATCGAACGTTATGGCAAACGGCACAAGCTGCATCCTTGAGGCTTCTTTCAGCAGAATATCAATAAGGGTGGCATGGCCTTTGTGAACGCCGTCAAAGACTCCAATAACAGCCGCCTTACCTTCCATCAACTGCTCCATTGTTATATAAGAGTCTCTTGGAGCGAATCGTGCGTCCCTCGCGGCTGCACAGAAACGCTTTCATCCCATCACCCGAGAAGACCGCAGCCGCTCCTTGCCCGCAAAAAGGCTCGGCAGCTTCCATCTCAAGAGCATTGCCCTGTAGCAATCTCAACGCCGCTTCCTCGTTCACGACATACTGCGGGATGTGGGCCAGAAGCTGCCTCAAATCGAGCAGGGAGCGTTCAACAACTTCGAAAGTCAAGCCTTCTAGCCTCACCGCATCATCGGAAGAAAACGCACCTATGTGAGTTCTCTTCAGATGCTCAAGCGATGCGGGAAGCGAAAGCGCCGCGCCTATCTCTTTTGCGAGTGAGCGTATGTACGTTCCGGAGGATACAAGCGAGCGTATCTCAATAAGAGGCGAGCGCCATTTGACTAGTTCGAGTTCCTTTATCTCTACCTGTCTTTCAGGCAGCTCGAACTCCTCTCCTTTTCGCGCCCTCTCGTAAGATCTTCGGCCGTTCACCTTTATCGCTGAAAAGACAGGGGGTTTCTGCTTTCTTTTGCCCTCAAGCTCGCCGAGCGCAGCCCTTATGGCTTCGGTGTCTATCTCTGGAACTTCGGCTTCTCTGATAACTTTACCGGTCTTATCGAGTGTATCTGTCTCCACTCCAAGCCTGACTACGGCAAGGTAGGTTTTATCCAAATCCTTGAGAAGATGCTGGACTCTTGTTGCCTCGTTTACGAGCACGAGAAGGAGTCCGTCTGCCGCAGGATCAAGCGTCCCTGCATGTCCCAATGTCGTGCCAGGAGGCATGATACTCCTCAGGCTTCTTATTACGTCGAAGGAACTGACGCCCAGCGGCTTGTAGACCCTTAAGCCTCCGCGCACGAAAGATACCCCTTCGCTTCTTCCAGGACTCTTTTCTTGACCTCTTTGTAGTCGCCTCGTACCCTTGCGCCTGCCGCGTTCTGATGTCCTCCTCCTCCGAACCTTGCGGCAAGCTGGTTTACGTCTACCCCGGTGAGAGAGCGGAAACTCATCCTTACCTCGCCCGATGTGGGATTTTCCCTGAAGAAGATGGCTATCCTGACCCCGGGAATGGAAACAGGGTAGCGGATGAAGCTGTCTGAATCCTGATCGGCTCTGTTTATCTCCAGTTCCTTGAGCATGTTCTCGGTCAGTTCTATAGTAGCCACCGTGTCCTCTATTCTTAATGTGGCGAGCACTTTTCCAAGAAGCGCAAGGTTGCGTTCGTCCCTTGCCGTCATCCTGAGCGCTATATCGGCTGCGTTAACACCCAATTCGAGGATATCGGCCGAAACCAGAAACACCTCAGTCGATACGTTAGGGTAAGAAAAACCTCCGGTTTCGGTATATATACCCGTAAAGACCATCTCGCCCTCCTGTCTTCCGAGAGGAAAGTCAACAGATTTCAGGAGTTCGAGAACCATAACGCAAGCGGCCGTTCTATTTACGTCAATCCAGTTGTAATCGCCGTAGTCCTCGTTTGAGGGGTGATGATCGATGTTTATTATTTGCGATTGCGGCGGGGTGTAGCCCAGACGCACAAGATCGGGCAGATCGACCGTGATGAAAGTATCGGGCTTGAAGTCAGGCTCTTTGTTTGTTATCTCCTCAACACCTGCAAGAAACTCGAATTTATGAGGAACAGGATCGCAGAGATAAATTGCATATTTTTTCCCAAGATGTCTGAGAAGCCGTCCGACCAGAAGCACTGAACCAATCGCATCGCCGTCCGGATCGATATGAGTGGCAACCCAGAAGCTATTGCCGCTTCTTATCCTTTCAAGTATCTCTGCGCTCAGCATCCTTAATCTCCTGGATCTTCTGGTCGATGAGCACCGTATCGTCCCATTTGAAGTGCAGCTCGGGCATGAATTTGAGTACTATCCTTGCAGCAAGCTTCTTCTTAATCCTGCCCTTCTCCTCCTCAAGAACCTTCGCCGCTTCTTCGTGAGCGAGGCGCTGTTCGACCGAAGAAAAGTACAAATCGGCGTGCTTCAAATCGCGTGTCATAACACAGTCCGTAATCGTAATCCACTGCATTTCGGGACGCGTGAACTCCTCGATGATTATTGTTGCGACGTTCTGCTTAACAAGAGCGGCGACCCTTCTTGCTCTCTCAGGCATCAGTAAACCTCCCTAATCTGGTAATCCAGAAGCTGCCATTCGAGATGACGGGTCCTTATCTTTTCGACTATTCTTTCAAGAACCTGACTGTTGTGCCTTGCATCGTTTGAAACCACAACAATAGCAAGCTTTGTGCGCTGCCATGTATCCTGACCTTCTATCTCAGCAGCCGAGACGTTGAACTCGTTGTGTATCTTTTGCACAAGGCTCGAAAGATCGCGGCGCTTGTCCTTAAGGGAATGCGACGCCGAATTAAGAAGTCCTATCTCCAGGAGTCCTATCATTGCTTTCTTTCGCGTTGAATCACGTTGAAGAACTCGAACTTGTCGCCTTGCTTGAGATCGTCCCATTCGGCGAGCCTCATGCCGAATTCGAATCCTGCTTCCACTTCTTTCACCGATTTTTCGAACCTCTGCAAGGATGCCAGCGTTGTTTCAGCAAGCTGTTCGTTTCCGCGATATACCCGCACCTTAGAATCGCGGGTTACTTTGCCGTCTAGCATGTATGAACCGGAAATTGTTCCGACCTTTGGGATCTTGAACACCTGTCTTGCTTCAGCGTGGCCAAGGATTACCTCCTCCTCCTCCGGTTCGAGCATTCCGAGCATTGCAGCCCTGACGTCGTCGATTGCATCGTATATCACCTTGTAGGTTCTAATCTCGATTCCGACGTCGGTTGCCCTTGAGCGGGCATCGGCATGAACGGTGACGTGGAAACCTATAATAACGGCTCCTGAGGCCTCGGCCAGGTTTACGTCCGTTATGTTTATAGGTCCTACGCCCGAATGAATAACCCTTACCTTTACCTCATCAATTGAAAGGTTTTCGAGGGATGATGTAAGCGCCTCGACCGAGCCGAAGACGTCTCCTTTGAGAATTATTTTAAGCTCCTTGATGTCGCCTGTCTGAATCTGCTTCTGGATTGATTCAAGCGAAAGTTTCGATGCCCTTGCCAGGGTGCGCTCCCTTCTTAAAAGCTGGCGCCGCTGGGCGAGTTCGCGCGCCGCGCGTTCGCTTTCTATGACCTCGAAGGTTTCGCCAGGCTCGGTTATTCCTCCAACGCCGAGAACGAGCACGGGCATTCCTGGCGTGGCACGCTCAAGCCTTTTGGAATTCTCGTCGGTCATCTCCCGCACCCTGCCGCTCCAGTCTCCGCATATGTAAGGATCGCCTCTTTCGAGCGTACCTTTCTCGACTATGATGGTGGTTATAGTCCCCTTGCTTTTATCGAGCTTTGATTCGATAACTACGCCCCTTGCATGACCTTCGTACGGAGCCTCGAGATTGAGCTCCATTGAAGTGACTTGTATTGCATCCAGTAGATCGTCCACGCCCTGTCCGGTTACGCCCGATACCTCTATGGCGATTGTCTTGCCGCCGAATGCCTCGACCACAATGCTGTGCTGCGTAAGCTGGGTCTTTACCTTGTCCGGATCTGCGGTGGCAAGGTCGCTTTTCGTAATAGCAACGATAATCGGAAGATCAGCGGCCTTTGCGTGGTTTATGGCCTCGATTGTCTGCGGCTTGATGCCGTCGTCCGCAGCGACCACAAGAACAGCGAGGTCGGCTACGGAGGTTCCTCTCGCTCTCATAGCGGTGAATGCCTCGTGACCGGGTGTGTCCAGAAAAACTATCCGGTAATCCTTTACCTGGGCGGTGTAGGCTCCTATGCTTTGGGTTATCCTGCCGGCTTCCTGGGCTGCCACGCGGGTCTTGCGTATGTAATCCAGAAGGGTGGTCTTTCCGTGGTCAACGTGCCCCATTATGACGACAACGGGCGGCCTGCTTTTGTGTTCGAATTCTTCAGTCTCTTCCTCGGCGGCGAGCGCAGGCTCTTCCTCGACTCTTATCTTGATGCCGAAATCCTCGGCAAGTATCGAGATCGTATCAAGGTTAAGACGTTCGTTGATCGTGACGAATACGCCCATCGCCACGCAGCGCTTGATTATTTCGGCAGGCGGTACTCCGAAGGAGTGCGCTACCTCTGAAACACTCATGAAAGCGCTTACAGAAGTTTCCCGAACCGAAGTATGCTGGGATTCCCTTTTTGGCTCGAATATGTTCTGCTCTTCTTCGGCCCTGCGGAATTTGCGAGCCGGTCGGGTCGAATGCTTCGGCCTGGGGGGCTTTTTCCTGGAATGCTTGTGGTCCATCCTGGCAAGCGTTTCCTTGACGGCGCGTTGTATCTCCTGTTCGGGAGGCACCCTGGGTCTTCTCGCGGAGGTTCTTTTAGAGGAAGGGGGCTTTCGCTGCATCGACTGCTTGATCTTCTGTTTCTCGTCGCGCAGTCTTGCCTTAACCGCCTCGAACTCGTCGGGATTTATGTATGAAGTGTAGCCTCTTTCCTTGAAGCCAAGCTCCTTCATCATACGCGCCAGAGCTTCGCTTGATAGACGCAGCCGCTCTGCGGCTTCGAAGAGCTTGAGCTTGCGGGGCTTCACTACGAATTCTCCTCTTCGGAACCGGACTTGGTTTCTTCTTCAGGAGTCGTCGATTCCGGTTTATTCACTTCCGCTTCCTCTGGCGAGTCATCCTGAATCTGGCCTGACGCTTGCGTCGAATCAAGGGCTTGCCCGGAATCATTATTCCCGGGTTCCTCCTCGTCCGCTTCTTCTTGAATCTCTTGACCCTCGCTCTGAGCAGTCATTTCGCCTACCTCGGCCTCTCCTGTCTTCCCTTCTTCAGGTTGTTCAGCGCTTTCCTCGCGAGCGGCAGCCCTCATCTCGGCAAGCTTCTCCTTCTCGAAGAGCTTTCTTTCCAGCTCCCTGCGTTCAAGCTGCTCGCGAATCTGGGTCTTTAGCTGATCGATTTTTGCAGGGTCCCATCCGAGAACCTTCGCTATTTCCGTTGGCGGCTGTTCGAACAATGACACTACCGTCGTGAACCCTGCGTCGACAAGAGCGGTTTTAGTAGCTTCCTCAAGGAAGTCGAGCGTATCAATGAGAATCTGGGAGACCCGCTGGCTGAAGAGCCTGTTGCGGTAATCGGATTCCTTGAGGATATCGAGCTTTGAACTCGTTATCAGCGAGGCGAGCCAGACGTTCTGGCCTTTTCTTCCTATCGCCTTAGAGAATTCGTCATCGGGCACTATTATGGTAAAGGAATCTTCCTCCTTGATGACTTCGCCGACCTTTGCAGGACTCATGGCGCGCGAGATGAAGATCTTCTCGTCCGAGTGCCACTGAATGACGTCAATCTTCTCTCCTGAAATTTCCTTCATCACGTTCTGTATGCGGACCTTGCGGTAGCCGACGCATGCGCCTATCGGGTCTATCTTGTCGTCATGGCTGGTAACCGCCACTTTCGAGCGCACACCCGGAATCCGCGCCACCGCTTTAATCTCGACAATCCCCTGCTGGATTTCGGGAACCTCGTGAGCGAGCAGCTTCTTCAAGAAGTCGGGATGCGTTCGAGAAAGGTAGACCCTTGGACCGATAGGCGTCCGGTCGACTCGAAGCACGTAGAACTTGAACGCCGTGCCTATCTGATGGTGGTCCGTCTTCAGCTGGTCCCTTAGAGGCAGGGTTCCGTAGATGGGCCCCAGATTGACGAGTATCTCGTCCTTTTCAATCTTGTGAATCGTTCCCGAGATTATATCGCCCTTCTTTTTGGCAAACTCGTTAAAGAGCTTGTTGCGTTCGGCTTCCCTGAGCCGGTGTGTCAGTTCGTCGATAGTCCTCTGTATCGCTACTCGTCCCACCTCCTGCAGAGGTATCTCTATCCGGACATCCTCTCCTTCCTTTGCGTCCGGTTTTATTTTTAAGGCATCATCTAGCGATATTTCAAGGGATATATTTTCAACATGCTTGACCGCAGTCTGGATTATAGCCACCTCGATATCTCCTGACGCCGGATTGACGTTGACCTCGTGTCTGACGTCCCTTCCGAAGCGGCGCTTTAAGCCTGCGATTATGCTTTGCGCCAGGGTCTCGTAAACGTATCCCACCTCTACGTTTCGGATGCGGGCAAGCTGGGTTACGAGTCTTGTGATTTCAGTTTCCATATCTATCTCCTTTTGAAGAGTTCCTCGGTGGTTAGTTTCACCTGGGCCGAGAGGATCTCGTTGTAGCTGATCCGGCGACCCACGCCGGTATGTGATTCTATCAAAATTCCGTCTTCGTCGACCTCTTTGAGGCTTCCCTCGAACATTTCTTCCTTACCCTTACCCCTGATTTCTACGTTCTGTCCCAGAGCGCTTCGGTAATGCTCGGTTGAATAAAGCCTTCGTTCTATGCCGGGAGTGGATATATCAAGCATGATATCGCGCCATTCATCCCTTGCGGTCTTGAGATTAAGAGAAAGATTCCTGCTGACAGCCTCGCAGTCGCCAACGGATGCTCCACCCTGCTTTTCTATGTAAACCTCGAGCCGGTTACCCTTCAGCTCCGCATGATAGAGCCTGCAGCCTCTTTCCTTGATAACGTCAAGCACGATTCGCTCGAGTTCAGGAGGCAATGCCATCAAGCTTCTCCTTAGCCACGAGCTCTGTAACCTTCGAAGCCGCATCCTCGACCCTGACTGCAATAAGCTCGTTTGTTTTTACTATTTTTATATCCACGTTGCCTTCCTTTAGCCCTCTGGGCCCGACAACGACCCTGAAAGGTATTCCGATAAGGTCGGCGTCGGCGAACTTGGCTCCTGGTGCGATGTCGCGGTCGTCGAGAGCGACTTCCAGGCCTTTAGCGGCGATGGCGTCGTGAAGATTCGCCGAACGCTCGTTCTCTCCTAGCGACACAACCTCGACCTCGTACGGCGCCACCTCTATGGGCCAGGACATGCGTTCCTCTTTGTAATACTGGTCGACCAGGGCAGCCATTGAGCGCTCAATTCCTATTCCGTATGAGCCCATCACTACAGGTCTTTCCTTTCCCTCCTCGTCCAGAACCTTTGCTCCCATAGACTCCGAGTATTTCGTTCCGAGCTTGAATATATGTCCGAGTTCAATTGTCTTCTTTTCTTCAATCTCGCAACCGCATTTAATGCAAAGATCGCCCTTCCTTACAGCCCTGAGGTCAAGGTATTCCCTGATAGTTGCATCTTTGGAAAGGTTTATGCCGAGTATGTGATGGTCATCCTCGTTTGCTCCTGCCGCGTAAGTATCATGCGCTTCAAGACTCTTATCGGCGTATATCTCGATATCGATGCCCTGAGGCCCGAGAAAACCTAAAGAAGCGCCCATGTAGCGTCTGGCTTCCTCGTCCGAAGCGGGCTCGAGTTCTCTTCCGAAGGTTCTCTTGAGCTTTTCCTCGCTCAAAGAATAATCGCCGCGTACAAGCACCAGGAGGGGCTTGCCCATTCTGACATAAAGCAGGCTCTTCACAAGCTGGGAAGGGCTGACGCCGAGAAAGGCAGAAACCTCTTCAACGCTCTTGAGGTTGGGGGTGTGAACCTTTTCCCTTTTAGAAGCCAGTTCATCTGATGGTCTGGCCACAGCCTCTGCGACTTCCGAATTGGCCCTGTAGTCGCAGCCCGGACATACAATGGCAATATCCTCTCCCGACTCCGCCTCCACCATGAACTCCGCCGATTCTCCAGAGCCCATCAGCCCGCCAGAGGCATGAACCATGAAGAAATTATGACCCATCCTCCTGAACGAGCGCGAATAAGCCTCCTCGTTCAACTTGTATGAGCGGTGAAGACCTTCAAAATCAACATCGAAGCTGTATGAGTCCTTCATGGTAAACTGTCGAGTCCTCAACACGCCCCCTCGCGGACGAGGCTCGTCCCGGAACTTCGTTTGAAATTGGTACCAAAGCTGGGGAAGTTCCTTGTATGAACGAAGCTCCTTAGAGGCTATGAGCGCCATAATCTCCTCGTGCGTTGGGCAGAGAGCCATATCCTGCTTTTTACGATCACGCAAACGGAACATATCGTCCCCGAAAGTATCCCAGCGGCCCGATTGTTCCCATATAGACCTGGGAGATAATGCCGAAAGGTGCATCTCCTGGCCTCCAATGCGGTTCATCTCCTCCCGGATTATCGTAATAATCTTTTGAATTACCCTCATGCCCAGCGGTAGAACGTTATAAAGCCCTGAACCTAAAGGTCTTATGAAGCCGGCTCTGAGCAGGAGCTTGTGACTTACGTTTTCTGCCTGGCGAGGGTCTTCCCTGAGCGTCGGCACAAGGGATTTTGAGAACAACATCCAAGGATTATATTGATGATTTCTCACACGTCAAGTGTCATTATTCCAGTGAGTTATTACATCAAGAGCTTCTCTTTCGCTGGTATGTCAAATTGACAATAATAATTTGCTAAGTAAAGTTAGAGTTTGGTCATGAGAAAGATGATATCCAGGAACGACAGGTGATTAAAGCGATAGCTGGAAGAGTCAATCGCGTTTCGAGGGAACCCTTGTGGGTCGCTTTAGCTTTGGTGGGCACTTTAGCGCTCAGCCTTACTCTAGGTTGCTTGTTATCGGGTATTAAAGGCTTAATCGTAGCGCTCTTACCTGTTGGCCTTCTTGTCGTTCTGCTTTGCTTGTATAATCCGTATCCTTTCTGGCTTGCTTATTTCTTCTTGATACCATTTTCGTATATTCTTGCTGACTATTTGCCTATGGAAAGTTTTGTTAGATTCGCAGGGTTGTTTCTGACTGCATTATCCATACCCTCTATCCTTGCATCCAAACGTTCAGGCAGTTTTGTCATTACTCCTCTTGGCGCATCCCTTATCTTGTTTTTGACAGGGTGCGTTCTCTCCCTTCTGGCTTTCTATGATCTGGAAAATTCATTTATGGGCGTGGGTCTTTTCTTCGGGAATGTTTTGTCCTACTGGGTATTCATAAACATCTTGGGTGGCGAAAAACGGGTTAAAACGGTGGTCAACATATTTGTTGTAAATCTTGTCATCCAATGCGTAATAGCCCTTGCTCAAAAACTCACAGGGGTAGCGGTATTGAGAGCGACAGGAACTCTAACAGATCCCAACTACTTCGGGTTCTGGCTGCTTCCCTTTCTTTGCTTCTCCTTCTACTATGGAGTAGCCGCAAAGAATAAGTGGCTTAAATTCTTATACTTCGGCGCATATGCTGTAATGACGCTAACCCTCCCCTTAACCTATTCCAGAAGCATGCTTATCGTACTCTTGCCGACTCAGTTCATCCTCTACTGGAGACAAAGAAAGCTTCTCCTGTTCTTTGCAGTGTCGATTGTCGTTGTATTTCTTCTCTATCTGGGATTCAAGGACTTCTTCTCAGGAGGCTTAACACTATACAGTTTTTTGAGAGGAGCCAGGGCTGCCTCTGTAGACTGGCGGGGCTATTTTGCTTTAATTTCTCTCAAAATCTTCTGGGACCACCCTCTTGTTGGCATTGGAGCGGATTGTTTCCGATGGGTTTTTGCTTACTACTCGACTACAAGTGCGGAAAATTATAACCAGGTTATACACAATACATATTTAGAGATTCTTTCCGGTACAGGGCTTGCCGGTTTCGTTCCGTTCCTCGGGGCGCTTTTCTTCTCCTTTAGAAATTTCTGGCGTTCGCGTAAACACTATGAAGAGAAGAATGACCGCAGCCGTATGTTAGAGATGGAGGGGTTGTTTGTTGGGTTTGCAAGCTCGCTCATGGCTCATTTTTTCCTCTCGACTCAGCATAATATAACCCTTTTTCTCTTTATTGCCTTTTCAACGATAGTTGTAAACTACTCTATCAATACCGATAACAATTCGGTAATTAAAAGGATTTCGGCGAACGGCGTAATCACATCAAGAACCAGGAAGAGAAAAGTACGTTCTTCTAAGAAACCAACACAACACTAAAAAGGCGTCTTTAAGAATTTTTGTCGCCGCTTACAATATTTACTCCTGAATTATTAAAAAGGGTAGGGTAAGGTGAAAATTATTAGAAAACCAGATATGGGATGGAGATTAAAGAGCAGAAAAATACTTTATACGATACTATATCTTAATCAGATTCAGGGGACTTGACAGGTTGTTGGTGATGACTATAATCTAAATAGCCCTCCTCAGAAACACCTCCTGTACCGCCCCCGTCCGGGGGCGGTTTTCTATTGGAAAAAGGAAAAGGCGGGATTCGATTCCCCGCCTTTAAGAATTTCTCGATACTTATTAAGTTATTCTATCGATATGGCCTGTGTGGGGCAGGATTCAGACGCTTCTTCGCAGCACCCTGCGTCTCCGCAGTCTGCGCCTGCAACTATGGCGGCTTTATCGTCCTTCATCTCGAAAACTTGCGGGCATATGTCTGCGCATACTCCGCAACCGATGCAGGCTTCAGAGTCAATTTTCACCTTCATGTAGATGCCTCCTTGGCAGAATAATAAAGTATACTTTCCTTGGCGGATATGTCAACATTCGTCCCGAACGCCCGATATTGACATGTTGTTTTAATAGGTTAGACTCAAACGTGAGCAAATCCTTTGAAGATTTCAGAAGCGAGGCGAATAAGGTTCTCAAGCCTCTCGGTGCGGAGCTGTCCGGCGTGCTCTTTAATTTCAGCGAGGAGGTTTTCGTGTCGGCCGCACACGGCACAGATATGGATTCGCTAGCAGAGGTTCTGGGCAAGGCAAGGGAAAAGATGGTTGACGGAAAACTGCTTCTAGGGCTTGACGGCTCCGGAGGCAGGCTTATCGCCGCTGTCTCATTCAAGAAAGACGCTTCAGTAGCTCCTAAGGATATTTCAGGCCTGCTTAGCTTCCTCGTTCGCAACATATTACTGGAAGAAGAAAGGGACCGCGACGGCCTTACGGGTTTTCTCAAGAAAGAAGCTTTCAGAAACAGGATGCTAGAGATTGCGCTTGCCGTAAAGAATTCGCCAACGGATACATCCCGGGAAAGGAAGGGAAAAAGCCCTTCGCTGTCCTTCTTCCATCTCGATCTCGATCATTTCAAGGAGATAAACGATACGCTGGGTCACCGCTTCGGAGACGAAGTGCTGCGCTCCTTCGCGCGCAAGGTTCGAGTCTTCTTCTCACAGACCGGACAGGCCGAGGTTCTAATGTCAAGACTCGGCGGAGAGGAGTTCGGGGTCCTTGTGCCTTATCATTCGGCTGCCGATGCCTTGACGCTGGGTGAGAAGCTTTGCGAGTTCATACGAACCTCGAAGATACCGACGCCTGAGGAGATAGAGCGTTATAGGAGCGCGAATCCTGAATTCAAGACCGGCTTGTTGCCCAAGGTGACTGCAAGCATCGGCGTTGCCACGGCAGACAGCGCCGTCATACTGCGAGTTCCGCCGGAGGCGCTCGCGGGCGAACTCGATCAGTTGTACGAGAGAGCGGATGTCGCCACATACGTCGCAAAGAAGCTCGGAAGGGACAGAATTATTGCCTTTGAACGCATACTTGCCGAAGGCGGAACGGTGCTGGACTACGATGAACGAACAGGCATCACGACAATCGACCTCGGAAGCGATGCCGGAGTGGACGTAGGAGACGTGTTCAGGGTCTACGACAACCGCAAGTTCACCGGCCGCGAACCGATAATCCAGCCGGGCTCGCAGAACAAGGTCATCGGCTATTTCCCGCGGGTCGTTCTGGGCGAATTGGAAATAATTCTATGCCAGCCGCAGGTCTCATTCGCCCTGCGCCGCAGCGCCGATTTCTTCATCCCTTCCCAGGGATTTCTTCTCGAATGGGTGACGCCCTCTGAACGCGGCAAGAGGACGCTTGCCGACAGGCGTTCGAGGGACCGCAGGAGGGACAGATTCATATCCCCCCGTTCGCTGTTCGAATCCAAGCTGCGTGAAAGCCAGGCCAGCGAAAAATTCACACTCGTGCTTTTCTACCTGGATAATCTATCCATAATACGCGAGCAAAGGGGGTCCTCGGCGGTAAAGGAGCTCTACAAGGACATGGCGGCTGAGCTTGAGCGCCTTACAGTTCCCGGAGACGTGGTGAGTTCTATTTCGAGCGAGTTTCTGGGTTTTCTGCCCTCATCCCTTGAGGCAAAGGGTGTGGCTGACAAGATAGGGGAGATGAAATCCGCCTTTTCCGCAAGGGAGAAAGTCACATTCAGCGCTGTCGTATACGACGCATCGAAGGATAAGCTTGACAGGACGCGCTCGCTCGATATTGCAAAAAAAGGAGCAGAAATAGCGCGTTTCAAGGGCGTCGATCAGGTTCTCTTCATAGATCCGCAGGCGCTTCTGACCAAGCTCTTCTTCTATCACGAGCACGGCGAATCCGACAAGGTTGTTCAGGAATTCCAGGAGCTTTCATCCCTGGGTTTGTCGGACGATAAAGCCTTGCTGTGTTACGCCGAGTCCCTGAGCTATCTGGGTCGCAGGGAAGAAGCCTTCGACGCGGCGAGGGATTACTTGGAAAAGAATCCGAAAAACCTCGAGGCGCTCGAGGTTACGGCGTCGACGGCTTTTGAACTGGGCCGATTCGGCGAAGCGGCAAGGGCATATGAAACCTTGAGCGAAAGCAAAAAGTCCGCGCTTTCACCTTGGCAGTGGCGCGATTTCGCAATCGCTCTTCTTTATCTTGGCGAGCCGGATAAGGCGTTAAAAAATCTTGAACGCGCGCTCGAGGGCGATCCTACCGACGCATCCGCAATATATCACAAAGGCGAGGTGCTTTTCGCGCAAGGCCAGAAGGATAAAGCGCGTCAGGAGTTTATGAGGGCGTTTGAGCTCGGCTACCGCGAGCTGAGTCCTCAGGCGGCAAAGCTTCTGGGCGAGGGCTAGTTTGGGCGTCTATTCCGGCAGCATCCGCCTTAGGACAGAAGGATTCTCGGATATTCACGATATAACCTCCGATTTGACTCGAATCCTTGAGGAAAGCGACTTAAGACAAGGAATTCTTGTGGTAGCACTCAGGGGCTCCACGGGCGGGATTACGACCATCGAGTTCGAGCCCGGTGTTCTCAAGGATTTCTCGGAGCTTCTGGATAGACTTGCGCCGCAGTCAAAGCCGTACCATCACGATTCGGCATGGGGC
The DNA here is from genome assembly GCA_012517375.1 of bacterium. NCBI lineage: Bacteria > bacterium. The sequence continues at coordinate 21,583 of JAAYVC010000040.1, forward strand.
GACGGAAACGGGTACGCGCATCTTCGTTCGTCACTTATCGGAACGTCTTTTACGGTTCCGTTCCAGGAAGGCAAGCTGCTTCTGGGAACATGGCAGCAAGTTGTATTCATTGATTTCGACAACAGGCCAAGAGAACGTACGCTCAACGTCCAGCTTGTGGGTGAGGGCTAGCGAAATCTCCGCCAGGCTTTTATTATTTCTCTATTGAAAGCCACGTTTTCTAAAAACCCCTTTCTTGCGGCCGGGTCAAGGATACCTTCCGCCCTTGAGGAGACTTCGCTGTAGAGCCTGTCGATTATCTCGCGGGCTCGGGCCTTCTCTCCCATCCTTTCAAGAATGCTGAAGTGCAGAAAATTGAGTTTGCCGCCGCCGCCCTTGTCCCGGACTGCTTCGTCGATAATTGAAAGCGCCTCTTCGAGATTCCCCGTTTTAAGCTCAATCTCCGAGCAGAGCCTTGATATCTCTGCGTCGAACCCCTCAAGACCGTACGCCGCGGCATGGCTTCGGGCTTTTTCTATGAAATCCCTGCCTTTTTTGCAGTCTCCGGTCAGAATATGATGTTCAGCGATGTCAAGGAGTGCGTCCATATAAAGCGTTCGCGCATCGGTCTCTTCAAAGATTTGAAGGGCTCTTTCGAGAAGCTCGCCGGCCCTCTCGTGCTCACCTTCGATATCGTACAAAGCCCCCAGTTTTATCATTGATAACGCTTCGCTTTTCAAGCCTCCGACCTCTGTTGATATCTCGATGGAATGCTCTTCGAGCTCGATGGCTTTCGCGTATTCGCCAAGTTCTGAATACACGCTCGCGAGATTTGAGTAGTGCTTTGCGACAAGCGGACGTTCGCCTGTTTCTTCCGAAAGGTTGATGGACGTTGTCAGGTGCTGGATGGCTTCTTCGTAACGACCAAGCGCCCGCTCTATGTTGCCGAGGGTGTCCAGAAGGGTGCTTTCGCTGTGTCTGTCTCGGATCTCGCGCGCGGTCGCAAGCGCCTGCTCGATATAAGACAATGCCTCATCGTAGAGCCCCATGTTCTTTGAAACGATGGCGAGATTTCCGAGCGTGGTCGTCTCCCTTTTTTTATCCCCGGTTCTTATAGCGCCTTCAAGCGACTCTTTGAAGGAATTCCTTGCAAGCTCGAACTGCCCCATGTATTTGTAAACGATTCCCATCTGACCGGAAAGACGCTGTTCAGATTGATAGTCCGAGGCTTCGCGGTAAAGTTTCCTTGCTTCCTCGATATGCTTCAAGGCCAGCTTGAAATCGCCCCGGCTCTGATAAAAATCGCCGAACCCGCTCTGGACGGACGCCTCAACCAGCTTGTTGCCGGACTGGCTCGCAATGGCTAAAGTGCTTCTCAGTTTGAGAAGCACCTCATCCAAATCGCCGAGAGCCTGCATTGCCCTGGCAACCAGAAGCTTAATGCTCACGGTTTCATCCACTGGCAGTCTGTTCTTTTCAGAAAGCTCCTCGGCAGCCTGGGCGCGTTCGAGGGACACGGGATAGCTGCCAAGCGCGTAGTGATATGAAGCCTCCCTCACAAGAACCTTGATGACTCTTGAATCGACACCTTTAGCGAGCCTTGAAAGCTCCTTCAGGTCTTCTGCCTGCTCCTTTCTTCTTCCTTCAAGTCCGTAAAGCCTTTCGCGCTCAAGCAATATCTCGAATAGAAGATCGTCATCGTCCGGGTTCTTCCTGGAATAAAGGCTTTCTATGGCTTTAGCGTACAGTTCAATTGCCTTGAGATTCAAATGTTTACTGATTGCCTCTTTGGCATCAGCGAGCAGGGTTTCGACTGATTCTATAGCATCCTCCTGAAAAACGTATTAAGCATACAAATCGCGAAGGCTTTGTCAATCCTTTCTTCTTTGTTCTTGATGCTCAATTTAAGGGCCTGGACAGGTTACTTCCTGGAGTGCTTCTTTTTAGAGCCGAGTCCGTTCCATGCCTGCGCGACCTCCCTGTTCAATCGAACGTTTTCAAGATAGCTTTTCCTCAGGTTTTCATCCTCTATTCCATCTGCCTTCCTTCTTATCTCGTCATAGAGACCGGTAAGTATTTCCGCCGACTCGGTCGTCTTGCCCAAAGCGTCCAGAATCCTTGCATGAGTGAATGAGACAGCTGGGTCAGAGACATTTTTCTCCCTCAGCAGATTGAAGGCTTTGCTTGAAAGGAAGAAGGCTGAACTCGGGTTGCGTGCCGCAAGCTCCCTCTCGGCCATCACCCTCAGAGCCGAGGCCTCGAGCATGAAGAGCCCCTTCTTTCTTGCCTCGTTTAGCGCCTTTTCGATATTAGTTTCAAAATTTTTTGCATCCCCTGTGCGTAAGAGAATCAGACACAGTTCTATAAGGGATTCGATGTAAAGAGCCTCTGCGCCGGTATCATTGAATATCTTGATGGCATTGCGCATAGCAACCAAGGCTTTGCGGGCGTCCTTCTCCGATTCAAAGCTTGCTATCTTCATCGTCGACAGAGCCTCGCTTTTGATAGCGCCTATTTCCTTCGATATCGCAAGAGAGCGCTCCTCCAGATCCCTTGATTTTGCGTAGTCGCCTAGTTCGGAGTATACGTTTGCCAGATTGGATAGATGTTTGCTTTCAAGCGGTTTCTCGCCGGTCTTGCCGGTTATCTCTATCGCCTCGGAGAGGTTCCGGATGGCCTTCTCGTAGTGACCGAGCGCCCTTTGCGCGTTGCCTATGGTATCAAGAAGCGAACCTTCGCCGTGAAGATCTTTGATTCGCCTGGCAATCTGGAGCCCCTTCTCGCCGTAATCGAGGGCTTGTTCGTAGTTGCCCATGTTTTTTGATATTATGCTGAGATTGCCCAGGAGGGCAACTTCCCTTCTTCTGTCTCCAGTTTTGACAGCCAGATCGAGCGCGGTTTCATACGAGGAACGGGCTTGTTCGTAAAGACCCAGATATTTGTAGATTACCCCGAGTTGTCCTGCAATACGCTCCTCAGCGGTAGCGTCGTTGGCCAGTCTGAATAGTCTTAGAGCCTCGTTGAGCGATTTCAGGGCTTCCCGGTAGTTGCCCTGCTGCTGCTGAAAACTTCCGAACTCGGCCGCAACCATTGCTTCAAGATTATGCAAGTTCTGTTTAGCAATAATGGTTTTAGCCTTGCTTAACCGGTCGCGTGCCTCGCCGAATCGTCCAAGGGATTGAAGAATCCGGCTCAAAGTTATGAGAACATGAATAATTTTTTCTTTTTTCTCCTCTTTCTCGAGGAGTTCTTCCGCCTTTAATCCCTTTTCAAGAGCGCGGGCGTAATTACCGGTCGTATAGAAATAACTCGTTTCTCTCGAGAGTACGGTTCCGAGCAATGATTGATCCTCCAGGGAAAGGGCAATCAGGAGAAGGGACTTAAGGTCCCTCGCTTGCTCGTCTCTTCTTCCAAGGAGTCCTTGTATCCTTTCTCTTTCCAGAAGAAGCTCGAAGCGGAGATAGAGATCTTTTTTCTCTTTCAGGCGCGAGAGATGTTTTATCGCCTCTGAGTACTTGGCGAGCGCCTCCTCGTTTGCATAAAGAGAGGCCGAGCGTCTTGCGGAATCAGCAAGATATTCGATAATCTTTTGTTCATCCCTTGTGTGGGAGTAATGCTCGAGAATCTGATCGGGCGACAGCGTTTGTGATTCAAGAAGCTGCGCCAGTTTTTCGTGATATATCCTTCTGTGATCGAGCGGCAGGGTTTCGTACGAAACATCACGGGTCAGCGAGTTCTTGAATTCCCAAAGAACATGAGGTTTCTTTTCAGACCTCGAAATCAGTCCATGATGCGCAAGAAGGCTGAGCTGTCTTTCGAGGGCTTCATTGTTGGCAATTTCCTGTATCCGGTTGAGCAGCTCGAATTCAAAGCTTGAGCCTATAACTGCCGCCGTACCTAGTATGCTTTTGGCTCTGTCGTTCAGCAAATCGATCCTTGCCGAAATTACGCGCCTTATATTCGGGGGCAATGAGACGAAATCTGAGTCGGAGACAAGGACGACTTTCGAGTCCTCCATCTTCAGCGCGTTCCGCGACTCAAGAAGCTTTACGTACTCCTCAATATAGAGGGGGTTGCCTTGCGATGCGTCCCAGATTCTTTCGATAAGAGCGGAGTCGATATGTTTGGTCCCAAGCCTCGAGTAAAGCATGGAATTCGTTTCTTCAGCGCTGAGTGGAGAAAGCGGGATTTCTGAATGTATTTCCTTTTGTTGCCATGGATAAGCTTCGCTGCCCGGTCGCGCGAGCATTAAAAAAAGAATCGGAAAATCGGGCATCAAATCCATTAACTCCGAAATTAGGTCCCTCGATAGCGAATCCGCCCACTGGGTGTTGTCGAAAATGACGAGAAGGGGATTTTCTCCGGCGAAGTGCGACACGAGCTCAAGAAGCATTGCGAAAACTTTCTGTTTTCTTTCCTGGGGACTCAAAGATCGCGTGAAATCGTTATCCTCAGCCTCAAGCCCCAGAAGCGATGCAAGCAGCGGAGTCCAGTCGGGCCGCTCTATTGAACGCATCGCTCTTTCAAGCACCGGAAGTTCCAGTTTGTTCTTCCCTTCGGCAAGAAGCACCCTGAATAAATCTATCCACGGGAAGAACGGTACTGCTTTCCCGGAGCTTACAGCCCTGCCTCCTGCAACCGTAAAAGCCGCCTTTCTTGCTCTTTCTGCAAACTCCTGTGCAAGACGGGTTTTTCCCATTCCTTCGTCGGCCGATACCGTCACGCTCAATCCGCTCTTGGTCTGAATAACGCGTCCCAGAACGTCGAACAGAAGATTAAGCTCCTTTTCTCTGCCAACCATCCTGGTGTCAGGAGGCTTAAGCCAGTCAACGTCGATTCTTCGTTCTCCCAAAAGAAAGAGCTCGCACGTATCTTCTCCGCCTTCGGTCCGCACTTTCGCCGAGTTGAACATCGACTGCACCTGTTCCCTGACCTGTTTTGTTACAATAATCTCGTTGGTTCCCGCCTTATTCATCGCCTCGAACGCCGCCTCAACCTTTCGGCCCGCAACGGTAAAGGTTTTGCGCGTAGCTCCGCCTATAACGGATGAAAAGATAAAACCGGACGATATCCCTATCTTTTGATGAACCACGGACGTGGAGGACACGAGCTCTTTTGCGGCGAGCGCCGCTCTCTTTTCATCATCCTCGCTGGCCATGGGAATTCCGAAGATACCCGTTATTATCGCGCCTTCATTCGAGGGCTCGAATCTTTCCACGGTTCCGCCGAATTTTGCTATAATCCTAATGGTCCGGCTCACGAATTCGTTAAACGATTTGAACTCCGTATCAAGGTTGGAGAATTTCACGCACATTATGGTTCCGTAGCGGTAGTCCCCGGGCAGCCTTTTTTCCTCAGGCATGGTCGAGAGCCGCTCAAGAAGCCATTGAGGCATGAAAAGCTCAAGACCCTTGCCCACGTCCTCCGGAAGTTCGGGACGCTCAGATGGGGGTGAGGGTTTTGCTACGTCCACAAGCTCAAGACCCATCTCTAGATTCTTCAACTCCACACTCTCGTTCAGATCATTAGAGAACGAACGCTCCACGAACACGCTCATCGGTCCTTGTGCCTTTGCAGTCCTTAATACGAAATCTACAGGTTCGCCCAGAAAGAGCCTGCAAAGTCTTGTTTCATTGCCTAGTCGGAAGTCCTTAATCCTTCCCGATGATAATGCCATTCGTATTTGGGTCTTCGCCTTGTCTTTTGAATCCTGGAACGCCTGGGTTTTTTTCAGCCTTTCGAGTATTTGCTTGCTGCATGTGAGAGCGGACAAACGCGTTTCTGTAGAAACACCTTTGAATTTGACGAGGGCCGAGTGCAGGGAAAAAGCGACAACCACTCCGCCGTACTCCTCGGAGGTTTTGATGAAGGTTTCGAAGAAGCCGTTTACAATCCTTGTGAAGTCATCAACACCCTCCGCGCCCTTCGAGGAGAGCTTATCTGCAAGCGCGTCGAATCCGGATAACTCCGCAAAAAGCAACGTATGCTCGGCCTCGATTACGCCCTGAGAGACTGTTTCGCCCTTGCGGGGATAAAGGTCCTGGGCTGCAAAAGGTCTCAGCCGAAGTCTTGTCTCTTTGCGGATCAAATTCCCTCCTTATAATCCAAATGCCATTAATTCGCTTCCAAGTAATGCTTTCCTATAGATTAATAAAAGTAATATGTTTGTCAATCCGCATTTTTCTCAACAAGAACGAGACCCTCTTCTGAATACACCCTCCTGTACCCTGCCGAAAGTCTTTCCAGCTCCTCATATCTTGCACCCCATGTAGCAGGATAAATGTTAGCCTCAAGGTCGACAAGTATGAACCTTGCATCATCAGTCTCAGGGTAAAGCCTCACGTTCCTGCGGTTAACAAGATGGGGAGCAAGATTGTTGCTTACGGCAACCGACGCCGTATCCGGAATCATCTTTATTACACGGTACGTGTCCCTGATTCTCTGAGTATGAACGCCCTGCACGAAAGGGTTCGGAAAGCGCATTACTGCAGACGGAATGGCGAGCGCTGCCAGAAGCCACATAATCCCCACGCGCACTTTTCCGGCTCCCTTAATCATCGAAAAGAAAAGCAGGGGAAGGATCCCGGCAGAGTACTGCCATGTCAATGCCATCTGGTGCGGGTAGTCCGATACAAGCTGGGCAAAAAGCAAAGGAAGCACGAGCAGGACCTCCCAGCGTGCAAGGGCTAATGAGCCGACTGATGCCGCAAGGAGCGCTATGGTCACGAGGGTCTCAGACCTTGCGAAGACCTGCGTCAGCACAAGCCAGGGGTTCTTAAGAAGCGTCCCCATAATCTCAGCGCTGCTAGAACCCAATACCTGATAGTGCAGCGAGATGAGAGGGGTCTGTCCCTGAGCGTGGAAGTGCGGTATCACCAGAGTCAGCACAAAGGGAAGCCAAGCAAGTCCGACTACAGCCATCAGGCTTCCCATTAACCACTTCCTCCTCGCAAGCGCGTATATCCCCAGCGAGAACACCAGTAGCCCCATGTCCTCCTTGAGGGCGAGAAGGCAAAACGCCGGCAGCAAGCCAAGCAAATACTTAGTATTTCCCTGGGGACGCCCCCTCCCCGTCCCGCCCCAATTCAGCTTGACGCCTATATCCTTATTGTACCCCTCGCTTCTCTCCATCAAGAAAAAGAACAAGAGGACGAGTGGTATCGCGAAAATCTCCGGGTGAAAATCGTAGCAAAGCACGTTGTGCAGGAATGGGTTGGCAAGGAAGAGCGCTATCAGCGCCACATGCTTTCTTTTGTCCTCCACCAGCCTGTCCATCAGCAATACGAACAAAAGCAAGCCTGCGCTCGCTGCCAGAGCCTGCAGCAGGCACAATAGGAGCGGATTCGGCCATATCCAGTAAAGGCCTGCAAGAAGATAGCTTATGGGGTGAAAGTGACCGGAAAAGCCGTGCAGATTGTTGAGCGAGTCCCACACCCGACCCTGGAACGCCATGTTGTAGAGTATGCTTGCGCGTATGCCGAGGTCGTATGCGTAGGTGTTGAACGTGAGATGCTGAACGGTCTTGTATCCTGCCAGTATCGCGAACACTATTCCCGAAAACGCAAACAGGCGGGACTTGCTCCACGTCATCGGGCTTGCTGCTCCTTTGGTTTTTGACTCATCCCCTTAGCATACTGGAGCTTAGAACGCTGTCAATCGCATTGACGGCGTTAATGCTTAGATTTTTTGGCCCTCCTCTGATGCTTGACACAACAGACTTGATTGTTAAAATGAATTTGAACATAAGGAGGTTGTAATGTCTCAGCTAAGTCTTTTGGTTTTGACACTGTGGCAAGGCGTATTGGTCGATCCCTTTCCCTCTTGCCGAGGCAGCCGCCAAACACCACCAGATTATGTTAAGCGCAGCAATGGCGCCTGACGGCCATTTCGCCGTTGCCTGGGTGGATAGCGCTTACGATTCCACGTGGCGGCCTGACCGTTCAAGGCTGGACCTCTACATTCGCTTCTTCGACAAGGACGCTAACCCACTGACGGACGCATACAAGATTCCGAAGATACTGGACACGACATGGGTCAATTGTCACGCCCTTGATATGGACTCTGCCGGCAACACAGTTCTCGTTTGGGTTGAGGGAAGAACTCTAAGCAATACGAAGCTTTCCAAGTTAAGATTCATCAGTTTCACACCTGACGGAATACCTGCAGGTACTCCAAAAACACTATACTCGGATTTGGATTTGGATCGCCCTCTTTCAGTGAGTCTCTCGAACAACGGCATGTTCGCTATGAGTTTTGAAACGAAGCTTAATGACAGCAGTGGAAGATGGATACAAAGACTTGACTTACATGGGAATTCCTTGAACTTTCCTTTTATTGCCCATGATACTTTACCTGATAATTTCCCCGGTCTTTATACGATGGCCAAAGTTGCAGTAAACGAGTCCGAAGATGTAGTCATAACCTGGCTTCACTTTATCGAGTCCGGACATAACTATCCATTATACCAGGTATTCGACGCCGACGACTACCCGATGGATTGGGCACCTTTAGGCCATAGGGTTGATAACGCTGACAGTCTTGCAGGCGCATGCAGTCCATACCCTTACTGGTTAGATAACGACCGCTTCGTAGTGTTCTGGACCGATTACCTTGCTCCAAGACCTACGCCGAACTTACCCTGGCTCGCACGCGTATTCGACGATCGCGGCCTTGCGCCTCAGCCTATTCGTACTGTCATGTGGGGCGATTCCCTGCATACGGGCTCCCCTTTAACACCCTTTTCTATGGATATATCATCTGCTAATAAGTTCAGCTGCACGTACAACAGGTCATACTGGTACCCAATAGATACGCTTTGGCCTCAGAGTCATTCTTGGGAGCACCAGGTTGGTTTTCTGGGAGGAATAGTAGGCAACGAACCCTGGCGGAATACCACAGTTTTTGAGTACAGTCCTGCTTACGGTTCAGATACGGTATGGAGTATGATATGGGACTCGAGGTACAGTTTTCGACTGTACTTGCAGGTTCCAGCTGTTGCCTGTTCCGATGACCGTATCGTGTGGGTGTACACGCGCTTTCAGACGGACACGGTGTTCGAGGCGTACGCCATCGTCTCCGATTGGGACATGGGCGTCGGCGTCGCAGAACCCGTAACACCCATAACACACCTCGAGATAGCCAACCCGATTGGAAGTTCGATTACCCTGCGCTACTCCAACTGCCCGAACGGTTTCCGGGCATCCGTCTATGATGCATCAGGCAGAAAAATCGACATTATTGAATCTTCGGGCGAGTC
>JAAYVC010000041.1 GCA_012517375.1 bacterium
CGGAAGGGTCGAGCGCAGCCACCTCACCGACGATGAGGAGTTCTACTTACCTATGATCCTCTGCTGGAATGATACCGACCAGTTCCTCAAATCGGCTCAGGCTTGGCAGTATGTCTACAACCTCAAAAGACCGCACTTCGGCAAAGGCATGGGCGGTCTCTCCCCTCTTGCCAAACTACAATCCCTAGGCTACAATCACCTCGATGATAACTTCATCCTCTTCCCTGTCATCCTTCTTGATGAACTCAACCCACTTATACCTGGTAACAATCTATTGACCATGGACAAGATAGTTGTTTTGTTCTGAAGCCTACGGCAGAAATACAAATCCTTTCACGAACCAAAGAGGAGCTTTTTGCAAGACGCTCCATGGCGTTTTTCATGGTCAGAGGGAGTCGATCATCCAACCCAGATATCCTGCCAGTTTATTGAAATCACATTCGGTGTAGCCGACATGCCATTCTTTGTTCCTGTTTGCCGCGCTGTACCATATGCGAATGCGGTTATCGAGGGAGTCATAAAGGAAGGTGCTGCGGTAAATTCGTTCCGAATCCCAGCCGTCCCTGGTGGGCATAAGTATGGGCTTTGAGCAAGCCTGCCAGCTTCTGCCGTTCTTAGATCTCGCCAGGTAAAGCCCTGTTGGAACTATCTTGTCCGGGGCCGAATTTGTTTCTACCCATACCTTTTTCGGGAAGTCATAAACGCTCAAGGAATCATAGCAGCATAGAAGCGCCCAGAATTCCTGATAATATTCAATATAAGCAACATCCAGATGCCATATGACTTTCTGAGGCAGATTCACTGAAAGGGTCTCAGGTTCGCTCCAGACGTATCCGTCCGCGGATTCCATGAATTCTAAGGCGGAGTTAGAGGAGGCCCATCCACTAGTCCTTACTGCCCACATGTAGAAAAAATCCTTGCCGTCCTTGTTTTTCTTGATGACAATCGCAGGAGAGACAAAAAAATTAGGGGTTTCAAAAACAACCATAGGTTTTGACCAGACGATTCCTTCTTTCGATGCCGTCAGCTTAAGATAGCTCTCTCTTGGACCCCTATCTATATAGTAAAGAAACAGCTCTTTCGTTGAAGGATTGTTTCTCAAATCTGGATCGCAGTTAACGTAATGGGACGCCGAATCAAGCGGGTTTTCGAGTCCGTCCGGAACCTGCCACGACAAGCCGTCCTGACTGACGGCGACGCTTGGATTCTCGTATTTTCCCTTCTCGAAAGGATAAGGCGTAAAAGCCATCCAGTATCCCCATCCTTGCCAGCCGTCATTAAAAAAAAGGATATCAGGATGGACTACCTGGCCCGAACCCTCATAAGTCGGTATCTCCAATGGGCGCAAAGCATTCCTGATGGGTGATTTGTTCGTATATGTTTCTGCTCCGGTCATCAGGAAATGGCAAATCAAAAAATACGTCAACATGAGCTCTGCGGCTTAACCGATAAGTACAAAGGCAGGTTTACCGGACTCAATTAACCACGATTGGTAATCCCCAGATTACGGAAGACCACTCTCCTGTAGCCGTCAGGATGCTTTTGAGGCTTATTCCGATAACATAAATACGTTGCAATCCCTTTTTCGAAAAAGCTAAGCTTATTCCATCAGTGTACGGTATCCATCCGCCTTCGCCTTTTACATAGAGAACAATGGTGTCGGTTTCTTTAGGGTATACTCCTGCAATAGAAATGCTTTGACCTGAACTGATGGAAACGAACTTAGAGGGTTCATGCAGCCCGCGAATCCCATAGAGAATAGTATCAGCCGGAAAGATTACCGTGAGATTCTTTGAACCGAAATCAAGCTTCAAGCTGTCAAGAACAGGAGATGCAGAAACATCAGGAGACTGACCATCGCATCCTCCTGAATATTTTGCTATGCGCCATTTTGAATCACCGCCTAGTGAGTCAAAGAAGATGGCGTTCCTCGAAGAATATCTGAGAGCCTTGGTGAAAGACGTATCGAGGGCCTCAGGTAATTCGCTGCCCTGTGCAAAAAAGGAATCGACAGAGAGTGTAATCTGTCCCTTAAGCGTATCATACACATAGCCCGTCACTGTCGTATCCACAGCCGACTCAAACTTGTATGCAAATACCGAATCTGTGAGCGAAAAAGAAAACTCTTTAACAAGGTAACGATTGTATGAGGTATCGCTTTTGATCTGTTCAATTAGTTCCGCGGGAAACGATATGCTTATGGCTGATGAAGGAATAAAATCTTTTGAACTGAGGAAGCCTTTCTGCGGTTCCACGAGTTCCATGATGGCTAAGCTGTCATCAGCGTTCCAGAGCCAAGCCTCTGGTTTGGGCTCTTCACAGCTTGAAAAAATAACAAGCATTGGGACGATCACAAAAATCGGATAAAGGTATTTTTTCATATTTCATTATATGCAAAAAGGGGAGAGCGTGCAAGCTCTCCCCCATTCGTTTGACTTTTCTAATGGACTACAACAATACGTCCGCTGGATGTAGAGGATGGGGTCTTTAAGTTGTAAAAGTAGACCCCTGAGGGGAATCTCGATGAATTCCAGGTTATAGTACCCTGGTCTACCTTACCCGAAACTACGGTTTCGACGAGTGCACCCGAGGCATCAAAAATCCTTAGGCTTGCGCTGGTCAAGGCAGCATTTATCTTGAAGGTCACGGCGCCTGTGAAGACCCCTTTCTCAAGCAATTCAATAGAAGCAGTTTGCGGTTCGGGGTTTTCCTTAATTCCGACAAGTTGTAATTTAAGGTACATTACAGGATTAAGGGTTTGAGTAGGATCTCCGTAAACGAAGTTTTCCGCAAACTTGTCTTCAATGTATGTGATGTGGAGTATGTTGTCGGTTCCGACTATAGGCCATATAGAGACAGAGGCTTCGTCGCTGCAGGCGCCAGGTCCTGCATCAGGCGTATGGGTGTTCGTCAAGTTTGTAAAGTACGCAGCGTATGTTCCGAGGTCGGTAGAATCAAAGTCCTCGATAGGACGCCACGTATTTCCGTAGTCGCCGGAAACCGAGACGAAGATATCCATGTTTACGTATCCTGCAGCGCTTATATCGAGAGTGTCGGTTTGACCCTGCCATACGCATACGAGTTTAGAACCCCATCTTGCAAGGACGGGCAGTATGCATCCGATGTAGGGACGGTCAGCGTCGCCGCCTGTCGGAGGCGTTGTAATATAGCCCCATCCCCAGAACGAGTCAAGCGGGCTTTCCCATGGGTTCCCCCCTCCATTAGTTGGTATTACATTCATCCTGCCGGATACGCCTGCGGAAAACTGCTTCGTGCCGCTTGCCCAGTGAACGAGACGGATTGCATTCCTGGGTATCCAGCTGAAGTGTTCTAAATCCGGCGTGCTGATGTAGCCTTCAGCCATAATAACGTGAAGTAAGCCTTTGTCATCGTATGAACCTGTCAAGTTCATGCCGTTGTAGACGCCCCATAGGCGGAAGTCCTCATCAATTATTGCTTCATCAGGGAAACGGTCTTTGGTAATTATTGTTGCAGCCCCCCATGTTTTCCCGGCGTCGGTCGATTCGCGGTAGCCGTAGTGACCGAAGTTGTAATAGACGGTGTCGTTTCCCGGATATTTATACCCAAGGATATACAATACCGCAATTTTTTTCCCGTCAGGAGATACTGTAATACTTCCCTGGTTTACTGTTCCATTTGTTATTGTTGTCCAGTTGGAGAAGGTTTTGCCCTTGTCGGTGGAACGGCAGTAATAAGTCTCTTCACCGTCATACTGATAATCATTTACAGACTGGTGAGCCTTAATATGGATAACGTCATCGGCTCCGATTTTTATATCCGGCCACAGAGGCTCTTTCCCAGCAAGGTACTGAAGCCTTTTTGAGGAGAATGCGCCCAAAATAGGGGCTTCATCTACTGTAACACAACAATAATTGGATGTATCAACCCCAATGATTTCGGATTCGTGGTATGCGATTACCGCTCTGCCGTCGGAAAGGACCCCGATAGTCGGGTAACCGGCTCTTAAAGCGCCGGATATCTTTACGCTTGGCTTGAACGCGAACTCGCCTTTATCCGGAAGCCAGACATTGTACATGACGGCGCGGCTGTTGTAAGCTCCGCCGGAGAGAGGGTAGTACATGTAGGTGAAGTGTACGTTGCCGCTCTTATCCACTGCCACGCGCACGCCGTCGTCCCACCGTTGAACGTCATAAGCTGTGGTTCCTATTTGTACTCCAGGAGATGCTATAATAAAAGGATTGTTTGCAGAAGACGCGTCGTGTTCGGGTTCATTATCGCTTTTGTGCAGGTCAACGGATGAGATTTTTGAGGTGGCAATAGACTCAGGCGAATAGCCTGAAAGAGCCGCCACAAACATGACACACATAGACACTATGAGTTTTCTAAGCATTTTAACCTCCTTAGCTCATAGTTGCGGACTAGCCGGTTATGACTCCAGCAGCCCCTGTTTTTAACCATCCGATTCAGACCATGGTAGCGTCTAAATCTGTATTATTATAAACAAAAAGGGAGAGCTAGCAAGCTCTCCCTTTTTGGAATTATTATTTTTTTATTAATGAATTACTACAAGGCGACCGGTGGATGTCTTGGCAGAAGTCGAGAAGGAGTAGAAGTAGACGCCAGCAGGTACGTCGCTTGCGTTCCAGGATACGTTGCCTGAGCTTACGCTGCCTGAAACTACGGTTCCAACGAGGGCTCCGGTTGCGTCGTATATGTTAAGGCTCGCTTTCGCCGCAGGAGCGTTAATCTTGAAGGTTACGGAGCCTGTGAATGGTCCGCTTCCTACAAGCTCGATGCCGGATGCTGGAACAGGAGATTCTTCTACGCCTCCTTCATCCGTGTTCTTTCCAACTTTAAGGCCAGTCTTGGCCAAATACTTCACAGGGTTGTCGGTCTGGGTTGGATCGCCGTAGACGAAGGTTTCCGCGAACTTGTCTTCAACGTACGTGATGTGGAGCTTGTTGTCGGTTCCGATTATAGGCCATATCGAAACCGAGCCTTCGTCGTCGCAAGCGCCAGGTCCTGCATCAGGCGTATGCGTATTCGTCAGATTTGTAAAATATGCAGCGTATGTTCCGAGGTCGGTAGAATCAAAGTCATCGATCGGACGCCACGTCTTTCCATTGTCGTCTGAAACCGAGACGAAGATATCCATGTTTATGTAGCCGGCTGCGCTTATATCGAGCGTGTCTGGCTGTCCTTGCCAAACGCATACGAGGTTTGAACCCCATCTGCCCATTATAGGCAGGATGCAGCCCATGTAGGGCCGGCTGCCGTTGGCTCCTGTTGGAGGAGCTGTAATATAGCCCCAGCCCCAGAACGAGTCAAGCGGGGTTTCCCAGGGATTGCCGTCGCCAGCCGTGGGTATTATATTCATCTTGCCGGAAACGCCTTCGGTGAACTCATTGGTTTGGTTATCCCAGTGGACGAAACGCATCGCGTTTCTGGGTATCCACTGATAACTTGTGGGTTCGGGAGTGCATATCCAGCCCTCGGAGACTATTGCATGCAGAACGCCATTGTTGTCGTATGTCCCCGTAAGGCTCATGCCGTTGTAGGTGCCCCATATACGGAAGTTTTCGTCGACAATAGCCTCTTCAGGATAGCGGTCCTTTGTGAATATGACTTTAGGCTTCCATGTAGCTCCGCCATCCGTAGATTCGCGGTATTCAAAGTTGCCGAAGTTAATCCAAAGCGTGTCGCTTCCCGGGCTCTTGAAGCCGGTAGGCCAGAGTACGGCGACTTTTTTGCCGTCAGGAGAGACCGAGAGGCGTCCGTCCTGAATAGCGTCGTCGCCTATTGTCGTCCAGTTAGAGAAGCTTGTGCCCTTGTTTGTGGAGCGGCAGTAGTAGATTTCGCTTCCGTCGTATCCAATGTTCTTGCTTTGGAGAGCCAGTACGTGGATTACATCGTCGGAACCGATCTTGACGTCGGGCCAAATACCCAACTTATCGGTCTGCACCTGAAGCTTCTTTGTCGAGAATGCGCCCAGCATAGGCGCTTCGTCAATCGCGACCACGCAATAATGCGTAGTATCAACGCCTACTATCTCGGTTTCGTGGTATGCGACTACCGCTCTGCCGTCTGCAAGAACCGCGATAGACGGATAGCCGGCCCTTAAAGCGCCCGACACTTTAATGCTTGCCGGGAAGGCAAACTCGCCATCGGCCGCTTTCCAGACATTGTACATGATGGCGCGGCTGTTATAAGTTCCGCCGGAGAGCGGGTAGTACATGTATGTAAGGTGCGCGTTGCCGTCTTTATCCACGGCCACGCGTACGCCGTCGTCCCAACGCTGTGCATCGTATGCAGTTGTGCCGAACTGCTCGCCCAGCGAGGACATGAGGAACGGATTGATAGGCAGAGAGGTAACGGGGTCAGGAGTGTTGTCAGAAAAGTTGAGAGCGCTTGCCGGTGTTAGTTGAGAGGTGACC
This sequence comes from bacterium, assembly GCA_012517375.1. Lineage (NCBI taxonomy): Bacteria > bacterium. The sequence goes on from JAAYVC010000041.1 coordinate 6,417, forward strand.
GCCGATTCTACAGGGAATCCGGCGAAAGCCACGACCACCAACGCGAACGTCAGCACCAAGAGTTTTTTTAGCATAGCTTTCCTCCTTAGCTTAGCTTATTGATTTAGACGGATTGCACAGATCCTTAAGGTTGTGCAACCGCCTGATTAGCTTCTTTAAATGTAGACAGGTTGCAGTTGCAAGGAGAGGCAGGAACATTATACTAATCCCATCCGAGGTACAAACCACTACAACTTCTGTCTTTTTCCTCAGTTATGCTCCATGATTTGGAGTTGTGATTCTCATTATCTCGCTTTTTACTGGTCCGTCAGCCTGAAGTTGAATGGGATGCTCACCGGAACCTTGACCGGTACTCCTCTCTGTTCTCCAGGCGAAAACTTCCATTTACGCGCAGCGTCCGTTGCCGAGCGGTCCAGCTCCGGATATCCGGATGATTTAGTCACTTTTACTTCGCCGACCGAACCGTCCGGATAGACAATAGCTTCTACTATTACCTGACCTTCATAACCGGCGCTTTTGGCGATTGCAGGGTAGTCAGGTTTAGGGGAATACTGAGGCGCAGGCTTCTTTTCAACCTTGTAGTAAGGCACAATAGGTATCTCCACAGCCTCTTCAGGTTTCGAGTAAATCTCTGCGAACTCCGTTTGCGCTATGGTTGCGGCTTCAACCTCGGCTTCTGTCTCCGCTTCTACAGGCACGGCAGGCTTAGCCTCGGGGGGAGGGGCTACAAGGTTTTCGACTTCGAGGTTTATGTCTTCAGAGATGATCGCCTTTTTGGCGGTTCTCTCATATGGCTTAATGTTAAGCTGTTGAGGCGTAAGAGCGAAAAGAGCGATGCTTATCAGCAGTGCGCCTATCAAACCCCATCGGATGTTAAAGGGGTAACTTGTCTTGATGTCTGCTACGGCTTTTGCATTCATTTCTGCTCCTAAAGATTTTTGAATTGAGTGGAGAAGGTCAGCTTGAGAGCTTTTACCTCCTTCATCTTTTCGATTAAATCGCTTACAAGTCCGTAGCGAGCGTCTTTATCTACGCGCAGAAGCACAACGAGGTCGGGTTTGTCAACGAGTTTGCCCTGAATTACGCCGGCGAACATCTCGTTGTTTGGGATAATCTTATCATCTATCGAGATGGAATTGTTTTTATCTATCCAGACGTTTGTTGTGTTGCTGCGCAAGCGAATTCTTTGCGTAGCCTCGGCTTTTGGAAGGGTTATCTTTAGGCCCTTTTCGGAGCTGAAAACCGTCGTTACCATGAAAAAGAGTATCAGAAGGAACGCGATGTCGGACATAGAAGAAGTGGGTATCTGCGCCGAAGCTTGCGATCTGCGAGCCAGTTTCATTGTCCGCCTCCTTCTTCTTCAGAAAGAGGAATAAGACTGATACGGGTGGCTTTTGCCATCTTTACCTGGTCTAAAACATCTATCATCACATTGTACGGCGCAAGTCTTGACACCTTGATTGCCACTGAAATAGAGTCGTTTGTCCGTTTAAGCGCTTTTTCTACGGATTGCCGAAGCTCCATTAAGTCGTTATAGGGAGTCAGCTTGCCTTCTTCTTCCACGAGGACCTTGCCTGTCGGAGAAACAAGTATCTGCATGATATTTCGTCCGGCGATCTTGACTTGCTCGCCCTTCTCGGGAAGGAGCATGGTAAGACCCTTCTCGCGGGCAAAGATGGTTGCGGTCATGAAGAATATTATGAGAAGGAAGGCGATATCAGACATTGAAGAGGAGGGTATTTCAGCGGCGCTTTTCTTTCTCTTCCTTAGAGAAACCATTATTTACCTCTTCTCAGCTCTTCAGGAGCCCCTTTTCAAGCAGATGGTCCACAAGTGAGGTCGCAGCCTGTTCCATATCGCGGGAGTAGCGATCGGTCATCTGAGTGAAGAGGGTGTGAAAGATAACCATCGGCGCCGCGATAGCAAGCCCTGCAGCAGTCGTTATCAGCGCTTCGGAAATGCCCGATGCGACAACGGACGGCTCCACTTCACCGGCTCTTACGATTGCTTCAAATGCGCCTATCATACCCGTAACCGTCCCAAGGAATCCGAGAATCGGCGCCAGAGTGGAACTCATGGCGATCCATATCATGCCTCTATCAAGGAACGCCAGTTCTACTGCGCCGGCTGCTGCCATACTTTCCTCAACAAACGAACGACCCAGTTTGACCTTAGATAAGCCAGCAGCCAGAATCTTTGACACGGGCTGGGGAGTAGAATCGCAGAGGTCCTGCCCGCCTTTTAAACCATCCTTGTCAATGGCGGCCTTAACCTGTTCCATGAACTTCAAAGGATTGAGACCAGCCTTTCCCAGAAGGGTGATTAGCCTTTCAATTACAAATGCCAGTCCTATCAAAGCTACGAAGAGTATGGGCCACATTACAGGCCCGCCTTTTTGCCACAGATCGATCATTATATAGCCTCCTTTAAGGGCTTCTTTAGTACTTCATTTTGAGTATAATCAATGCATCTTGCTTGTCAAGTGCTTTTGGTGCGGCGAATCGAAGGTTAACTCAGATCAATCCAAGCATTTCCAGAAGGAATCTTGAAGGTTTCGTGGGCTGCCCGAATCTGTAGCCGGGCAGAGATGCAAATAGATATTTTTTTGCGCGACTTAAGGCTACATAGCAAAGTCTGCGTTCTTCGCTTAGACTCGTCTGGGAGTTTGCGTTCCTTGCCATCGGAAAGAGACCTTCTATCATGCCGGTAAGGAAAACGGCCTTCGCTTCGACTCCTTTTGCCGAGTGGGCTGACATGAGTTTCACCTTGTCATTGTTCCACTCAGCTAGTTCCAGATCCTCAAGCAAGTCTATGCGGTCGATAAACAGATTAGTTTCTCCTTTCCCGAAGACCGATGCAATTTTCTTTAATTTGTCTAAGGCGTCCTTGGCTGGTGGCTTAAGAAATAGCCTTTGGGTTGGTTTAGATTCCGAGATGAAATCAAGGATATCGGCAGGAGAAAGCTCATCCGCTCTTTTCGAAACCTCAATCAGACTGGAGAGAAACTCCTTAACGCCCGATTTCGATCGCACCCTAGTTTCCTTTGATAGCGATGGAAAGCCGTCCTCAAGGATAATACTATTTGTTCCGGGATTCAGCTCCAGGAGCCAGTACAAGAATTCCAAGTCTGTTTTCTTCATATCCTTGCCGATAAAGTTCAGTGTTTGGATGAGATAGCGAATTTCAATTCTTTCAGCTAAGGATTGTGAACCTATTATTGTAAAAGGAATCTTTTCCTTAACAAAGGAGTCCTCAAATACTTTGGAGTAAGAATTCGATCTGAATAATACTATGCAGTCGGAAGGCTTAAAATCTTCTTCATTCAATAGTTGTGTTATTCTGGATGCAGCATATCTTGCTTCGTCTTTCTGATCCCTTGCCTTGTAGAACTCAAAAGAACCCGGCTCCAGGGCAAGCGTAAGTTTAGGGAGCGTCGAGTCATCGGTTGAATGTGCCATTAAATTCGAGGCCACCTTGCTAATCTCCTCTCCGAATCTGAATGCTGCGTTAAGTTTAAACTCCTTAACGTCCCCAAAAGATTTTCGAGAGGCGTCGATAAAGCGCGAATCCGCCCCCCTCCAGTTGTAAATAGCCTGCGCCGGATCGCCTGTAAGGAAAAGCCCGGTTTCAGGTCTTGTTAGAAGATTTAAAATCCTAAACTGCTCTGCATCGATATCCTGCAATTCGTCTACGAGAATATGACTGAACCTGGCTTGCCATTCAGAACGCGCGTCGAGATATGTTTCAAGTATCGACGCTGAGTAGAGAATAAGGTCGGTAAAATCGAGACCGTTTTTACCCTCAAGTATCGAAGCGTAATCCTTAAAGAACCTCGTGAATTCGCTTCCTTCAGGACCATCGGGGGTGTCATCTGGTCGGGTTCGTTGTCTCTTAACGCGTTCAACTTTATTCAAAAGCTCACGTGTTTTGTTTTTACCCCACCTACCAGCCATAATGTCGAGCATATCCTCAGCAGAAACAATCTGGAACTCCTCAGACAGATTGATCCGCCAGCCCTCGCTTCTTAAAAATCTCAGCGCAAAGGAATGAAAGGTTTCAACCCATATCCCAGTCATCAGTCTCGCACAGAGCTTTTCGAGTCTTTTAAGCATCTCCTGAGCCGCCTTTCTTGAGAAGGCGAGAAGCAGCGTTTTTTCAGGTTCAATACCTAAAACGTCGATAAGATGATGAGCGCGATGAACGAGTAGCGTCGTTTTACCGCTCCCTGCTCCTCCAATTACGAGAAGCCTTTGATTTCCTGAAGAAACGATACCGGCCTGCTCAGATGTCAGATTGATACCCTCCCCGGTTTCTTTTACAGCAGGCAATCGCAGCGATTTAATCTTCCGACCATCAGGCCTTAGAGCAGAAATTACATCAATTGTATGGCTGGGTCTCCTGGAGGCGTCTTTTTCAAGCATCAGGTTCAAAGATCTTTCAATATGCCGCGGTATTTCACTCCTCAATACGCTCGGGGGTTCAGGGGCTTTCTCGAAGACGCTTGAACGAATTTCGTCGAAACTTTTTCCCTTAAACGGAAGCGTGCCTGTAAGCATCTCATATAAAATCACTCCGGCGCTCCAGATATCGGATTCCTTAAGAAATCTTCCCTGCCACGCTTCCGGAGCCATGTAGTATGGCGTTCCTGCTACGGATGCCGCAAGAGAGCGTTCACTCATAAACCTTGAAAGTCCGAAGTCGGCAACTTTAACATCACCTTTTTCGGAAATCAATACGTTTTCGGGTTTCAAGTCACGGTGAACGAGCCCCTTTTCATGAGCGTATGCGAGTGCTTCAAGTATCCTAAGCTCAATCCTCAGAGCATCCGAGATATCCATGCGACCCTTTTCGAGCGCTTCCCTAAGCGAAGAACCATTAACATACTCAGTAACGAGAACGAACTGATCGTCAATCTTATCTGCGGAGTAAAAACGAACAATGTTAGGATGAGAAAGCGAGGCGAGAAGGCGCGCCTCGCCCATTAGCATCCTTACGTCTCCGGGTCTCATTCTCGACACCTTCAGCGCGAATTCAAGCTCAAGCAGGGTATCCTCGGCAAGGTAAACGTCGCCGAACTGACCTCCGCCAAGCCATTTGACGATTCTGTACTTGCCAAGAAGCTGTCTTATCAATTCAGCGCCGGGAAAAAAGAGGCTTGCAGTATACAATCATCAATTACTAGCGCGCGTCCAAGAAGTTCGGAATCGCTGAAACGCAGCTCTTTACCCGATGAGACACCCGCAAACCCTTTTCCTCTCAACCCTTGTATTCTATTCAGGATTTTTCCAAGATTTTTCTTATCGGGTGGTTTGCTGGATGATCTTTGCTCCATAGCATCCAGCGAGTAGCCTCTCAGCAGTTTCGGAAGTAGACGTTTGAAGAGAGAGGTAGTTGCCGAATATTCGATTCCGAGAAGTTTCAGACCCGATGTAACTATCATCCCCCTGGCTCCATCCATAGCCTCTGGTTCAATCAAGTAACGACCGGTTTCTTCCTTAAGTGCTGATGATATGTCGTGAAAGGATGAAGTTCCAGATGATACTTCAAGGCTAGTAAGTTTGCGGGTAACCTCATTCCATACTTCCTTCTGAGGCGCTTTATAATTCAACCCTTTGCTCAGCGAGTCATTGACTCCTTTGCAGATTATTGAACGCAGACGCGGGTGTGCGCTTGTAAAGCTTCCTTCGAATCCGCTATCCCCATCCCATCTGCCCTCCTCGATGCAGGCTACAGGCATTTGTATATTTGTTTTTGCAGGAACGAGCGCCGCCGTTGTGGTTATCCTTGTCTGTCTGGCGCCAAAGATCTCCTCTCCGTCTAAGAGAAAAAGATCGTCTTCGTCCATATTGTCGATACGAATCTTGTCTATAATCGGCGTATCAAGTTCGTTCACGGCTACCGATCCTGCCCCCATCCCCTCTTCAAGAGTAATGAGGTTCTTTTTCAGTAAGTCTTCGCCATTCGTCATGGGGAATACGGAGAGATTTCTTGCGAACAGAGGATCTTCAATCTTCAGACTCCCGAAAGCCTCAGCTATCGTCATGAATTTCTCCGAGTTCATCATCAATGACTAATGCCATTTCGTAGGCGTCCGAGGAGTCCTCGTAGTATCGGGAGCGCATCCTGAGAATCCGGAAACCGAATTTTTCATAAAGCCGTATAGCCGCCAGATTGGTTGTTCTGACCTCAAGAAAAATATATTTCGCCCCAGTTGCTCTTGAGCGTGCAAGCGTTTCCTTGATGAGCAGGGCGGCAAATCCTTTCTTTCGTTCTCGAGTATCCACAGCGAGATTGACTATATGCATCTCATCGGCAACCGTTCTTACGAAAAGATAGGCTTTCAGGGTGTTTTCTTCCTCGAGCGCGAGCGACAGAGAATGCTCAAGAAGCAGCTCCTCCTCGAGCATCTTCATTGACCACGGCGACGGAAAGGATTCTTGTTCAATCTCGTAAACCCTAGCGAGATCGGCATTAACCATTGGTCTTATTTTCATGGTGTCTGGCATCCGGCTTCCTCAGGTATAGAGGTTCAAGAATCTCAGGGTCACAGGCCTGGTCTTTCATATCGCAGGCAAGAAGAGCAAGCGAAGCTGCCGAAGGGATTACTTCTTTGTCTTTAGCGGTCGCCAGTCTTGAGCCGAGGGACTGGGTTATCTCCGCTTCGTATCTTGCAAACCCTGGGCCG
>JAAYVC010000042.1 GCA_012517375.1 bacterium
AGGATTTTTGCGGGCCCTACCCTCAATGTCTGGAACTCTGCCCAGTTTGACGGAGAGACCATTCCGTCCTTCGGTCTCTTCCTGGGGGATTATGACGGCCAGAATTTCTACACAGATATCTGGCTTGGATTCTCACTCGGTATTGAAGTATTCTAGTCCAAAAAAAACGAAAAGAGGCCTGTAGTAATTTCTTGAGATTTTAGAGCTTGACACAATCGGCATAAGGCTTATATTAGGTTCATTGTTGCGCGAGGATTAAAAAACGACTTAGGAGGATTTGTGGCACAAAGAAAGCGTTTTATTCAAGCTGAAGACCTTTATGATTTCGAACTTATATCGGGTAATCAACTATCACCTGACGGCAGATGGGTAGTCTACTCAAAACTGCGAGTCGACAGAAGGACAGAGAAGAAATATTCCAACCTCTGGCTGGTTTCGACCGAAAGAGGGACGCCGATGCAGTTCACGCACGGCAATCAATCGGACAGCACACCAAGATGGTCGCCGGATGGGAAATACATAGCCTTTATTTCCAACCGAGGTAACGAAAGACAGCCTCAGATATATATAATGCCTCTCACTGGAGGCGAGGCTCGTCAGTGTACGAACCTTGAAGGCGCTATTGGTTCATTCGAATGGTCGCCCGACGGTAAGTCGTTCGCGCTTATGTTCCGCAAGAAGGACACAGAGATTGCCGAGCTTGAGAAGGACGAGCGCAAGAAGAAACTGGGCATCGTCGCCCGACATTTCACAAGGGTTTTCTTCAAGGATAATGACGAAGGCTTTCTTCCTAAGGAACACTGGCACATCTGGACAGTTGACGCGAAAACCGGTAAAGCGCAGCAGCTTACCGAAGGTGATTTCTACGACGAATTCTCGCCTCAATTTTTTCAAGACTCAAGACGTATCATCTTCTGTTCAAACCGTTCAAAGGATCCTGATTTCGACATTGACGCTATTGACCTCTACACGATATCTGCAAGAGGCGGAAAACTCAATAAGATCCCTACGCCTTACGGATTCAAGACTTCTCCTGTTTTTTCTCCGGATGGAAAATGGATAGCTTATGTGGGCAAGGAAGGACGCGGTCAGTGGTGGAAGCAAACCCGCATGTGGGTGGTTGCATCCGACGGAAATGGCAAGGCGCGTTCACTTACCGCAAGACACGATTTCAACGTTTCTGCATGGACAATTAACGACATGGGCCACATAGAACAGTCGCCGCCTTCGTGGTCTCCTGATTCCCGAAAATTATATTTCCAGGTCGCCCACCACGGCTCGACGCTTCTTAGATCCGTTGATCTATCGGGTAGAGTCGAGGATATAATAAATTGGCAGGGCGTCGTAGGCGCATTCCAGTTCGACAGAAGCGGGGAGAAACTCTCTTTCTTTTTTGGTAACATGTTCGATCCAGGGCAGCTCTGGTTCAAGGATTCGAAGAAAGATAAACCAAGAAAACTAACAAATGTCAATAAGAAAATACTGGGAACAACCAATTTCGGCAAAGTAGAGGAAGTTTGGTTCCGCGACGCCGATAACACCATGGACCTCCAGGGCTGGATTATCCACCCGCCCGATTTCGACCCCAAAAAGAAGTATCCCTCCATCCTGGAGATTCACGGCGGGCCCAGAGTGCCTTATGGAAATTTCATGATGCACGAGTTCTTCTTCCTTGCGGCGCAGGGCTACGTTGTCTACTTTTCAAACCCGCGCGGCGGTCAGGGCTATGGAGAGAAACACTCGAAGGCTATATGGAACGACTGGGGGAACAAGGATTATCTTGATATTATGAAGTGGGCTGACATCGTGTCCAAGAGACCTTATATCGACCGTAAGAAGATGGGGGTTACCGGCGGTTCATACGGCGGATATATGACCAACTGGATTATCGGTCATACCGACCGCTTTGCTGCAGCTGTTACCCAGCGCTCAGTGTCAAACCTTATATCAATGTGGGGATCTTCTGACGGCAACTGGGTTTTCGAGCTGGAATTCGGTGAAAAACCGCCTTTCGAAAATTTCAAAAACTACTGGCGACAATCTCCGATAGCCTATATTGGAAAAGCCAAAACTCCCACACTGGTCATTCACTCTGAAAATGACTTCCGCTGTGATACTGAGCAAGGAGAGCAGGTTTTTGTCGCCTTGAAACGACTTGGTGTTCCTGCGGAGATGGTGCGTTTCCCTGATGAGACGCACGAGCTTTCAAGGTCCGGTCGAACCGACCGCAGAATTGCCAGACTCAACCACATACTTCGATGGTTTGAAATCTACTTGAAAGGCAGGAAAGAACACCCAAAAGATTCTGCGGCTAAGCCAAAGAAAAAGTAGTTGTTAAGACTGTCAATATATCAGTCAATAGATGATAAAAAAATTGTAGCGGAGAACTATGTATCCGGAATTTCCAGCATTCAAGCCGTTGAATATCGAGGATCGTGAATTCATATCCTCGTTATTAAAGGATTATAAACCTGTTACTTCCGAGCTAAGCTTTACGAACTTTTATATCTGGAGAGAGAATTATAAATTTCAATGGTCAGTATATTCCGGCAACCTCCTTATATCAGCCAGATCAGAATCCGGAGAGCTTTACGGATTTCCGCCTGTCGGTTTCGGACCAAAAACAGAAGCCGTACTCATGTTCTTCAGATGGATGCAGGAGTTGGGAATAGAAAACCCGCGAATTGAGAGAGCGGACTTACGCCTGGTTGACGAACTCAGGGATTCGCCTCTTTTCGAGATCTCGCCGCAACGCCATCATTTTGATTACGTCTATCTTCGGGAGGCGCTGGCAACGCTTCCCGGGAACAAATACCACTCGAAGAAGAATCATATTAACGCTTTCAAGAAGAACTACGAATTTCGCTTTGAGCAACTTGGCTTACGCCATATCAAATCCTGCCTTGATATGGCAGAAACCTGGTGTACGCTAAGACGGTGCGAGGACGATCTGAGTCTTATGGAAGAATGGAATGCCGTTCGCGAAGCTCTCATGAATTACGAAAACTTAAATCTAGTAGGCGGTGTAATCACAATAGATGGAAAGGTTGAAGCCTTTTCTCTTGGAGAGTTTTTGAACGAAAGTACTGTGGTCGTGCACATTGAGAAAGCGAATGCGGAGATTAGAGGTCTTTATGCACTCATCAATCAGCAGTGCGCGGAACATGTCTGGGGAAACGCTTTGTTTATCAATCGGGAACAGGATTTAGGGGATGATGGTCTAAGGCAGGCAAAGCTTTCGTATCATCCGGAAAAGCTTATTGAGAAATATTCAATAAAAATGGCATGATATCCTAGACTAAACTTCGCTTGTGCATTTAAGTCACATTAATACCTATAAATCTGTTGACAAGATGCAGCGCGTTTTTCGTTTTCGCGGTCGTATTCCTTTTGCTTACCACGTTATCGCTAAAAAGGTATAAAAGATAGCAAAACTTGACATGTTTGAAGTTTATACTATAGTTGATAAATCGAAAGATGGAAAAAGGAGATTAATTCATGGATATTAAACATATAGAAGGAGAAAAAAAGAGCAAGATACTCCTTTACGCTCTTAGTACTTGCGGCTGGTGCAGAAAAACAAAAACCATCCTTAACGAGCTTGGTATCGAGTATTATTACATAGATGTTGATCTTCTCTCACCAGATGAGAAAGATAAGGTTACCGAAGAAGTAAAGAAGTATAATCCTGCGTGCACTTTCCCGACAATCGTTATCAACGACGGAGAGCGTTCCATAAGAGGTTTCAAGGAAGATGAAATAAGACAATTGGCGGATAGATGAACGCCACCAACAGGGTTACGCAAGATAATATAGTCAAGATTTACGAAAGACTCAACCGGGAAGCGGAGGAGGGGGGATACCATCTCAATCCGGATATTGAATTCACAAAGATGCTTGTAGAAGGTCTCATAACTAACGAAATTCGTTATGGTTACTGGAACTGCCCGTGCAGGTTGGCCACCGGCATTAAAGAAGAAGACGTTGATATAATATGTCCGTGTGATTACAGGGACGCTGATCTTAGTGAATACGGCTCCTGCTATTGCGCGCTTTACGTTACCAGCTCAATCCTTAAGGGCGAGAAAAAGCCCGAGTCCATACCGGAACGCAGGCCGGCAAGGGAGGAACGCCAGCAATTCAAGAAACCAAAGACCGGCGACAATCTTTCGCAGATTTCCTTGTCCAAACCAGTCTGGCGCTGCAAGGTGTGCGGCTACCTTTGCGCTCGCGACGAGCCGCCAGAGGTTTGTCCCATCTGCAAGGCAAAAAAAGAGCGTTTCGAGAGATTCATTTAGTGCACCTTTTGGAAGCACGCACAAGAGCTGAGCGAAATCAAGAGCAATATCATGTTGACATGTATGGAGATTCCTTCAAAATAGATTATGGAGAACAACAATAAACGAAGACCTCAAAAAAAGAGCCCGGTGAGTCGACTTTACGATAATCCTCTCTATTACGAGATTGCCTTTTCGTTCCGCGACATTGCGAAGGAGGTTGACGTTTTCGAAGAGTGTATACGGCAGTACTCACAAGTACCTGTTAAATCAATACTTGAACTTGCATGCGGACAGGCTCCGCATCTTGGGGAGATTACTAAGAGGAGATACAGGTATACGGGGATTGATATTTCCTCAAAAATGCTTGATTTCGCTCGGAAAAGAATCCTGCAAAATATGAAAGCAGAACTCGTCGAAGCCGACATCCTTGATTTCTCCCTCGATAGGAAGTTCGATTTCGTCTTTATCCTTCTTGGGTCGCTGTATGTCAGAAGCTCTGAAGACATAGACAGCCACTTTGATTGTGTCGGTCGAATTTTAAGAAAAGGCGGTCTCTACTTCCTTGACTGGTGCGTTGAGTTTGATCCTGTAGCATCCAAGAATACCGAAGATACATGGGTAATTGAACATGATGGTATCAAAGTTAAAACTTGCGTTTCGTACGAACCTTTAAGCAATGTCGAGCAGACATTCATTGAAACGATATCCCTCGACGTCAGCGACAAAGGCAAAAGGCTTGTTTTTGAGGATAAATCAGTGCGCAGGGTTATATATCCCGGAGAGTTTTTGAGAATAATTGAAGCGCGCAAGGATTTCGAGTTCATAGGCTGGTGGAACAACTGGGACTTCGAATATCCGTTAAGGGCATGGCCTTCATCTATTCCGATATCCAGGCCTATTACCCTTATCCGCCGCAAGTGATTCCTTTAATATTGACAAACCCATGATTTCCGGATAGAGTCATACATAAACGAGTTTTACCCAAGGAGGTTTTCGTGACAAAAATGTTAGTCACGGTGTTAGTCGCACTTTTGTTTTTTACTGCCTGCAATCCAAAACCTGAACCGATGCATGTGCATTTTATGCATCAGTCGACGGGCGGAAACATAATCGATGATCACGATGGAGTCTCCGAACACCCTGATCCCGATTACGGCCTTAAGACCCTTCTTGAGAACGCAGGATATACGTTCACAGACAACTGGATGGATGACTCCTATCCCGCTTCCATAGCCGGATACATCGCAAACGGCGGCTCAAACTTTCCGTATAACGCCAAAGCTGCAGGCGTACTCCTTTTCAAATCATGCTACTATCCTATTGACGGTCTTACATCTGATGACGCGCTCAAAGAGTGGGAACAGGCGTATCTTGATGAGATAATCCCATACGCAGTAAATCATCCCGACCAGATTCTTGTTGCGATGCCTGCAGTGCCCTACCGTAAGGACGATTGCGCTAAGGAAAACCACGACCGCGCTCGCGCCTGGGCCAACTGGCTTAAGACCGATTTCATAGATTCCTGCCGCACTCATGGTGCGAATAACGTCAAAAGCTTCGATCTCTTTGACATTTGGGCATATCCCGACAGCAACTGGCGCAGGGCGGAGTATTGTCAGTCCGACGATCCTCATCCAAACTCATACGCTTCGCTCGTGATGGCCGACTCAATTGCGGCGTTTGTCGAGGAATTGAGCAAGTAATTTGTTGATTCTCAAGCGTAGGGGCCTACCTTCAGGTCGGCCAGGAAAGGTCAAAGAGTGATTTCATGGCTAGCAATCCAATTCTTTCACTTCACAGATATTTTGTCTGGGCAGATCGAATGCGGGTGCATTTCAAGGGCCTTATTGACTCTGAGGGCAAGGATGACTCGAAGTCATCAGTCTCAAATGCCTTTGCTTACCCCTACATGGCTTATTGGTACGCGGGCCTTTATGTAGTTATTGAGGGTTGGCAGGAATTGAAGCTTTCAGACGAAAAGATAGATGTCCTGCTTCACTCTGAAAATGCAGAGTTATTAAAGCGATTTCGAAACGGAGTTTCAAAGGGACTATTTCGACAACCGGTTTATGGATTTCATGCAGAAGCAATGGGATGCAATCTCATGGGTCTACGAATTGAGAAAGGAGCTAAGCAGATACTTTTTGGATTGGTTCAAGTCAAATGGGTCAAAACAAAATTACGGGCCGACCTGAAGGTCGGCCCCTACGAGGTAGTAGATAGATAATGGAAATGAAACTCGAACCAATAACTCGTCAATCAAACGGGTTGAGTTACATTTACTCTCCCGAAGGTTTCTGGGAAGAAGGAGAATCCGGGAAAAAGTTCTGGCCTGCCTGCGATTATCCAAAAACGAAAAAAAGGTTTGTCGAAAAAGACCAAACAATCTTCTGGGTAGAACAAGAGGGGGAGGGACCACCACTTGTTCTTGTCCACGGAGGACCTGGAGTCGATCACAGGTACTTCCATCCTTGCCTCTTTTCCCTTGCCGAAAAACGCAGACTGATCTACTACGATTTGAGGGCACACGGTATGTCACCCGAATCTTCTCCAGCCAGACCGCATGGTGTGATGCAAGATGCGGATGATCTCGATACCTTGAGGCTTGCGCTGGGGCTTGAGCGAATAGACTTGCTCGGTCACTCATATGGCGGACTTGTTATCCTCGCTTATGCCCAGAAGCGCCCCAGAAATGCCGGAAGCCTTATCCTTGCGAGCGTCCCTTTGGGCGAGACCGAAGAGGAGATAGACAGGCGCATTGAATTGGCACCCATTACCAAAAAGATGCAGGAGGCTGGATCCGAGGATGAGTACGACAAGCTCTACTACGAATTTTATTATCACAAACCGCCGCCGCCCGATGTCGTACGCTACAACAAACTTTCGATGGAATCATATAATATCGAAAAGAACAAAGCCCTGCTCAAATCCTATGAGAGCGACAATATCTCTCTCGACTATAAAGGTATCTTTACAGCACTTGCAGTTCCCGTACTAATCATCGCAGGAAAGCATGATTTGATAGTCAATATTGAAGCGATTAGAGAAGTGATTGTTTGCTCCGATATCGTCGACTTCAAGGTATATGAAGAGAGCGGACATGACCCTTTTGTGGACGAACATGAGAGGTTTACGAGTGATGTCAGCGAATTCCTTTCAAGAACTGACCGGGATCATTAAGTCTCAAAGGTACAGATGAACTGCTTTTCGTACGCATGGGGAATTATTGCAAATCCGGTCAAAACCATACGCCGGCTTAACGATGACCCGAAGCGCCTTCTCTACGGTTTCTTCGGAGTCCTCACTCTCGGCGTGCTTTATGCGGCGACCGCATTAATCCTCTGGTCGCGCGGCATCGGTGTGGAATCCAACTGGATACGCATCCCTTGCGAGCAGCACTACCTCTGGCAGGGATTCTTCAATCTTCCAGTTTCCATTGCCGGAGGGCTCTTGACGTCCAGCGTTATCTACCTCATCATGCCCCGTAACACCCGTAACACCGCTAATACCTGTAAAAAAAGCTTTAGCGAATTCCTTGACAATGACAAATTCGATGACGTACTTGCGGCGGTCGGACTTCCATACGGAATCCTCGTCCTGCCCTTGATGTGGCTTCCCGAAACTCTAGTCGCGATATTCTGGCCTTCCTTATGGACTACACCTGTATGGAAAATAGTATCTCTTTTCAGGGTCGGTTTTGGCAGTCTTTGGGTACTTATGAGTATCATCATTGCGGTGAAGGAGACTTGTAAGCCATCTTGGGCCCGAGCAGTCTTCGTTGGCTTGGTTGGTATGATTGCCGGACTTGCGCTAAGCATCGTATTCATAAGATAAATATGGAAGAAATAGGGCGAAAAGAATCTCAATCGCTGGTTGTTTCCCTGTCGTCAGTTAAACAAAGAATTGCATCGCTTGATCTTTTGCGGGGGCTTGCCATATTTCTTATGGTTATCGTAAATTCTCTCTTCGATTACACGGCAATTCCCTCATGGCTTAAACACGCTCCATGGAATGGGTACACGCTATCCGACTTAGTCGCACCTATGTTTCTTTTTTCCATCGGAATCTCCTACAGCCTTTCTTTTAACAAGCGAATGAAGACCCAGGGTGCTTTAAGAACAATCTTCCACTTTATCTTGCGCTATGTGATACTTTTCTGTTTCGGGTTCTTCGGTGAGTGGGTGGTTCTAGGTAAGATAGGTTGGGGAGTCCTAACGATGATTGGAGCAGTAGGTATCTACTCTCTCGCGTTTATGTTCTTAAAACCACTTCCTCGTGTCGTACTCAGCGTCATACCCTTCATCACTTACGAGATTCTCGTATACTTCAGAGTTCCTATCGTTTTATTCGTGGATGGAGGGCTTGGCGGGCCGGCAGCTACCGTAGCCTGGGGATTCATCGTCATAGCCGCGTCCTCTACAGGCAACTGGATTCACGATAAAGCTCAGAAAACTGTTACAGGCGTTTTAGGGATCCAGGGGGCGGTACTCACCGCACTTGGTATTGGGCTCTCTTTTCTTTTACCGTTCAACAAGCATCTGGTGTCGGCGTCATACATCGTCTTCTCTACAGGTGTGAGCGCGCTTATGATGCTTTTGTTTTACTTCCTTGCAGACATATGGAAGTGGAAGATACCGGTTCTGCCCGTCATAGGCCGCAACGCGCTCGTCATATACATCCTGAGTAACCTCCTTATCCTCGGCCTTAACGCAGTGATACCTCTCGACGCATCATTACTATGGGTAATCTTCGGGACGGCTGCGGTAACCGGAATATGCATAGGAGTGGGCTTTTTTCTTGACTGGCGTAAATGGTATATACGATTATAACCCATTAAAAACGTTGCACGTTTTTAATGGGTGCCCACATTCGAAGCCCACGAAAACACGAAGCATCTTCATGGAATCAATACTTCGACGTTGCTGAGTTTTGCTGGGAGTGTTAATATTCATCGTTGTTTAACTCTTAAAAAAAGACAACGATTGTCTCAACATTGAGCAGGATTGACAAAGTGATAATCGGGAATACTATCCTTCAGGTCATAAGAAAGGAGATTGGATGGAGACACGAAATGATTCTCACTGTGGCCTTTATTGTGGGAGTTGCCTATTGATTCTTGCTCTTAAACGCGGAAAGTTAAAAGCCTACGCAAGGCAGTGGAAGTGCGCTCCCGAGGACCTTGAGTGCTATGGATGCAGATCCGAAAAGGTATCGAAATTCTGTTCAGAATGCACCATACGCGGCTGCGCGAGGGGAAGGGGCGTAGGCTTCTGCATCGATTGCGGAGATTACCCCTGCGCCCACTTCAAGAGACTTAAGGAGCTTTCAAAGGAACGTCCGCATCTGCGGCTGCAGCCTTCTGAACTCGAAAGAGTTCGTACGATAGGCTCAGAGCAATGGCTCGAGTACCAAAGAAAGCGCTGGTCATGCCCCGAATGCGGAGAGCTGTTCGCCTGGTACGAGGATAAGTGCTGTAAATGCGGGAGAAAGGTAAAATCAAGCGTAGATGAAGTAGCGGAACTTGGTCTCTCAGAGTACCCCCTGGACATATAGAGGATTTCATGAAAGAACGTTTTGATGCGCCATGCGGTATTTATTGCGGAGCTTGTTTCGTTCTCATGGCACGCAAGCGCGGCGGTCTTGAAGAATTGGCTAGCAAGTGGAACTGTAAACCGGAGCAGCTCGTATGCTATGGGTGTAAATCAGGACAGATATCAGAATCATGCAAACCTTGCAAGATAAGACCTTGCGCTGAATCCAAAGGCTACGAGTTCTGCAACCAGTGCGATGAGTTTCCATGCAAGATGACAGCCTCATTTCCTGAACACAAAAAAATCAAACCTCACCTTGCCTTGATCTTCAAGGATCTTGAGTCGATAAGCGAGAAAGGGAAAGAAAGCTGGCTTTCAGAACAAGCTGAACGCTGGTCATGCAAGAAATGCGGAACTTCGTTTTCATGGTACGATGAAGTTTGCACTAAGTGCGGGTCAAAACTTTATAACGCTAAGGATGAGGCCGCTGATTTAGATCTTTTATAAGTGTATTTAAGGAGGAATAATGGAATTCAGATACGATAGCTTCTGTGGCCTCAACTGCGGAGCATGCCCGGTTCTTGGTGCCAACGAACGAGGAGATGAGGAATGGATAAAAAAAGCCGCAGATGAAGAGCCATGTACTGTCAATGACCTTCGCTGTCACGGATGCAAAACCGACGTGACCGCAATGTTCTGCACTGACTGCGGGATGCGTCTTTGTGCGAGAGGTAAAGGTCTGGAGTTTTGCAGCGAATGCGGCGATTTTCCTTGCCAGACAATCGCAAACTTCCGCAACGACGAAGCGCCTCATCATTCCGCTATCTTCAAGAATTTGCGCACAATCCTGGATAAAGGCGTCAAAGGCTGGCTCGCAGAAGAGGAGACGCGGTGGTCGTGTCCGGAATGCGGCACGAGGTTCTACTGGTATTCGGGGAAATGCTCCCATTGCGGCGCTGAACTCTACAACTCGGTCAAAGAAGAACCTGAACTTGATATTTAGTTATATCATTTGTCAGGGTGCGATTGTGTACTGTATGCTCTATTTCCAAATCTGAATGAATATTATTTAAGTTCCAGTTGTACTCTGAAAGAAAATGTTTGAAAGGTAAATAATGCAGGCAGTTATTGAGACAAGCAAACTCACAAAGAAGTTCGGGGATCTTATTGCAGTCGATAAACTAACCTTATCAGTAAATAAAGGAGAGGTTCTTTCGTTCCTTGGTCCGAATGGAGCAGGAAAGACGACGACCATTCGTATGCTTGCTGGAGTTATAGCGCCAACAAGCGGAGAGGCAAGGGTTGCAGGAATTCTCTTAAATAAAGAATTAGAAGGTTTGCATGAGTGCATAGGGCTTTTAACCGAGAATCCAGGGTTCTATGAAAGACTGACCGCAGCCGAAAATCTCAATTTTTTTGCACGCTTTTATCCCGGAATCGACGTAAACGCTCAAGTTTCAAAATATTTTGCTTTAATGGGATTGACTGATCGCGCAAACGATAAAGTCGGAAGATATTCAAAAGGGATGAAACAGCGACTTGCTCTGGCAAGGGCGATGCTTCACGAACCCAGAATCCTCTTCCTTGACGAACCTACTGCGGGTCTTGATCCCGAGGCTGCGCGAGAGGTGAGAGAACTTATCCGCCAGCTCAAATCGCAGGGGCGCACCATATTTCTCTGTACTCACAACCTCGAAGAAGCTGAAGAGCTATCTGACCGCATAGCATTATTTAATACAATGCTTATCGCTCTTGATAAATCGAAAAACCTCAGAAGAAGGCTTTTCGATAGGGAGGTGGTTGTAGAACTCGAGACTTTAAACGAAAGGATTCTTAAATCAGTCAGGATGCGTGCTTATGTAAAGGATGCAGTTGAAAAATCGGGCAAGCTTGCCGTAAAGCTTTTGGATTTCGACAAGAACCGACCCTTGCTGATTGAGGCGATAGTCAAGGCTGGAGGGAAGGTAAAAAGCTTTTATGAGGCCGAGCATTCTCTCGAGGAAGTATACTTGAGTCTCATGGAAGAATCGAAGGATACTAAAGATGGCAGCAGGTAGATCGTGGCGCAACATCTCAAATGTGGTTCGAAAGGAATGGCTCAACGCTTTAAGAACTCCGAATTCGGTACTCTTCATGACCCTTTTCCCGATTCTCATCACGGTGCAGGTTCTTTTTGTCATCTGGCTCGTTGTAAGCATTGCCGGGCCTGAGGCGCTTTCAACAACCATATTCCACGAGGGGGTTCAGAAACTTGCACGGATTACTCCTGCCGTTACATCCCTTTCTCCGATTGATAGATTCAAACTCTTTTTTTATTCGCTCATGCCTTTGTACATACTTCTTATCCCTGCGATGGTCGCAAACGGGCTTGCCACCTTCTCCATAATCGAGGAAAAACAAACAGGCACGCTTGAACCGCTTCTTGCGACGCCTGTCAAGACCTGGGAGCTTCTTATAGCAAAAGCGCTTTACGGTGCGATTCCTGCTGTACTTGTTACATGGATATGTGCAGTGCTGTTCCTTGCCGGGGTAGCGATCATCGGTCCTGTATCACTGCTGCATCTTGTTGTCTCTCTTGAGTTTGTATTATCCTTGATTCTTGTAGTGCCTTTAGTTACTTTGCTGAGTTTCCTTGTAGGGGTTATAGGTTCTTCTCGCGCGCGCGATGCAAAAGGCGCCCAGAACTTGGCGATACTCATTGTGCTTCCATTGTTTGGAATCGTCGCAATTCAGCTTCTTGGCATTCTGGTGTTTAAGCCGATTATGATTATTCTGCTATCCGTAGCAATTCTTCTTATCGATATTCTTGTTTTGAGGCTGGCTGTAAGGCTTTTCCATAGGGAGTCAATAATTACAAAGTGGAAGTAGAGGTTTCTTAAGTTTTCCTACTTGACGACTAGGATTTTTGTTCTATAATAATGGGTTAAAAAGGATGGAAAATGAAAAGCAAAATCCAGTTGATCTTTTCAATTTTTCTTTTATCTTTTGTGTATGCGCATAAGCCTTTGGAGGATAATGTCAAATCTTCTGATTACAGGAATGCCTTAAAAATAGAAAATCCTGATGTTTCCTATGTCGTTTATCACGAAGTTAGTGATTCTCATCCCCGTATCTGGCTCAGGCTTGAAGCTGAGAAGGATTACAGGTTGTATATCAGCTTGGGTGTACCTGTAATCAACCGACTCAAGAACTATAGACCCGCCGTTGCATTGGTCGGACCAGGTTTGCCTGAGTCAAAGCTTCCATTCAAGATACCGCCAAGTTCAGGCGCAATCTTATTTGAAACCGATTCAATAATTAATCCTGAGTTTTTTCATGAACCAATCACGAATACGGATTCATGGATTTATATCAAGAAATGGATAACTCTTCCACAATCAGGCACTTACTACATAGTCGGATACCACCCTAAAGATGAACCAGGCAAATTATGGGTAGCTCCAGGGACGAAGGAGCAGTGGGGTATTGGTGATATTTTCAGACTTCCTTCCATAATAAAGCCTGTAAGGCAGTTTCACGAGGTTTATTGACGCCTCCACATGAGTCGTCATTCAGAATTGTTTCGATCTTATTGATCGTGAACTGCTATTGAGTACAATCCGGTTTAATATGACGGCATTGTGGCAGAGGATTTGCTTTATTTCCGGTGGAATTATCTCCGTGGGATTCGGCTTATGGCATCTTTTCGTGCCGTATTTGTACAAATGGAAATCTTACATGGGTGATGCACCTGAAGAACTCCTGCGGGCAGTGATGGCGACCAACTTCTTCATGGGGTTATCGCTCGCCATTCTAGGCGCAATTACTATCCTCCTTTCTATCCGTTTTTATCAACACTTGTCCTTTGTAAGAATCTGGATGCTTGTCATGTCTGGTCTATGGTTGGTCAGGGTGATTTATCAGGTTGTATCTCCACAGGGCAGGATGATACCGGGGCTGAGCTGGATAATGCTTTGCGCATTTATTCTAACTTCATTGTTATTCCTGATTCCGGCAATCAGTAGTCTCATACATGTATCAAATAAGCCCGACTAAAGAGTGGCGTTGTTACCTTCTCCCTGTTTCTTTTCATACGAAAAAGGGTTGACACACCGAGTTCCTTGCCTATAATATTAAATGTCTATATAAATAATAGGAAAACTAAAGGAGGTAATTTGTTGAAATCTAGAGAGATAAACGACAGAATTGCGTGGTTTGGAACCATAGATTGGGATAGAAGATTGTTTGATTCATTAATCCCATTGCCTGACGGCACCAGTTACAACGCATATCTCGTCAGAGGCTCGGAGAAGACGGTTCTCATAGACACGACTGATCCACCTTTCTCGCATGAGTTCTTGAAACAGCTCAAGGACGTCTCCAGGCTCGATTACGTCATCTCCCATCACGCCGAGCAGGACCACTCCGGCTCACTCCCGCACGTTCTCGAAAAATACCCCGACGCGAAGCTTTTGTGCTCAACCAAAGCCAAGCCCATGCTTTTGGATCTCCTGGGCATCAATGAGGAGCGTTTTAAAACAGTCGAGGACGGCGAGGAGCTTTCACTGGGCGACATGACCTTGAAGTTCATCTATACACCTTGGGTGCATTGGCCGGAGACGATGGTTACGTATCTCAAGGAAGAAAAGATTCTCTTCTCATGTGACTTTTTCGGCTCTCATATAGCGTCTTCAGAACTTTACGTTACCGATGAAGGCAGAGTGTACGAGGCTGCCAAGCGCTACTTCGCGGAGATAATGATGCCGTTCCGGACAATAATCCAGAAAAACCTTGAAAAGCTTGCTCCGTATAAGATTGAGATGATTGCGCCGAGTCACGGTCCCATCTATAAGAACCCGGAGTTCATCATCTCCGCCTACAGGGAATGGGTTTCGGATACGCCGAAGAACATGGTCGTGATACCATACGTCTCAATGCACGAGAGCACCCGCCAGATGGTTTCCTACCTGGTCTCGGCACTAATAGAGAGAGGAATAGGCGTTCAACAGTTCGACGTCCCTGGCTCCGACATAGGCAAGATTGCCATGTCGCTCGTGGACGCTGCAACCGTTGTCGTTGCGACTCCCACCGTTCTCGCAGGCCCTCACCCCGCCGCCGCTTATGCGACGTTTCTTGCAAACGCGCTGAAGCCTAAGACTAAATACCTCGCGATAATAGGCTCCTTCGGCTGGGGCGGAAAGACCGTCGAAATACTCTCAAACATGATACCGAACCTCAAGGTCGAGGTTCTTGGCACCGTGCTCGCTAAGGGGCTTGCAACCGAGGCAGACTATAAAGCGCTTGACGAACTTGCGGATAAGATAGCGGCCAAGCATAAAGGGTTGTGAAAAACCCCGGTAAATGCAGCACCCTTTTTGCAGAGAGCCCGCAGGATAAATGCAAATAGCTGGACAAAAAAACAGCCTATTTCGAGATGGTAAGACTCAAGAGAGTATACTATAAACAGCGTGCCGACAAGCGCTTACGCATTATTGTTGGCGCGCGGTGTCACGAAGGAGAAGGCCAGGATTGACCTGCGGCTCAAGGACGATGCGCCCTCAGATGAGTTTCGCAAATGATTTGACCACGACCCGGATGATTAGGCGGAGTTCAAACACCGCTACGCGAAGGAACTGGACGCCAATAAAGAGTCGCTAAAGCCGCTCCTCGAATTGATTGAGAAGGTTAATCGTGCTTTTCTTTACGCGGCAAAGGACGAGGAGCGCAACAATGCGGTCGCGCTCAAAACATATCTAGAGCATAAACTATCGGAGTGATTCATGGATAATAAAAAGAATGGCGAGGTGCGCGAGTTATGCGGGATGATAGACTACCAGGAGGGAGCGGTTGTCTCAAAGACGATAATCAAGAAAGAGACGGGTACAGTCACGCTCTTCGCGTTCGACGAGGGTCAGGGGCTTTCGGAACACACCGCGCCCTTCGACGCGCTCGTTTACGTGCCTGAAGGAAACGTCAAGATTCGTATCTCTGGCAAGCCGCACGAACTCGGAGCAGGCCAGACAATCATCATGCCTGCCGGTCAGCCGCACTCGCTGAAGGCGCTGACAAGGTTCAAGATGATGCTC